>DATAPT010000121.1:0-4159 GCA_036265065.1 Candidatus Acidiferrales bacterium
ATTGGCGCGCGAAGGTCAAACCGTGAATGCAGGAGAGGTGCTAGCCGTAGTGTGGTAGGTTTATGTGGCATAGGCTTCAGCCTGTGCGCTTTTAGGCCATGCATGGACTAAAACCGCACAGGCTGAAGCCTATGCCACATAAAATCAAATTCGAAAAAATTACTTTGGAGTGGAAGCCGACGCATCGCCCGCTGTCTTAGGCGTAACAACCACAGGCATTTTCCCCGCCGTCTCCACCACTTGCTGGGCGAGATAATTCGTGATCTTGGCATTGTTGCGCGCGGTAGCCAGGTACGCCGCCCGCAGCAATTGTTCCTTACGGTTGCGCAGATTATCGCGAATCGACTGCTGCACCGTCGGATCGCTCATATCCCGCTGCCCCGGCGCTTCCTTCGAAACGAGCTTCAATATGCGGTAGGAATCCCGCAACACGATTATGCCGCTCACTTGCCCCGGCTTTAGCGACATCACCATCTTTTTCAGCGCCGGATCGCTCTGCGAAAGGGAGGACTCCGGAACGTACCCGAGGTCTCCGCCTGAGCCTGCTGTCGCTGGATCCTCCGAGTAATCCATGGCGACTTGCGAAAAGTCCGCGCCGTTCGTGATCTGCTGTTCCAGCGCCACAGCCTTGCGCTTCGCTTCAGCGTCCGTGGTCGCGTCGTCGTTTTTGCGATTCCGCAAGCCCGGATCCTTATGCGGCGTGATTACAATTTGCGCGATGCGATATTGCGGCTCCGTCACGTTGAATTGCGCGCGGTTCTGATTGTAAAAATCCTGAACGTCCTGGTCCGTAACGGCAATCTTGGCCACGACTTCATGATTAATCACTTTTTGTATGGAGAGCTGCTGCCGGATGTCATTCCTCAAATCGTCAACCGTATAGTCGCGCGATTTGAGCTGCCGCTGAAATTCCTCTTCGGTATAGGGGCTTTTAAATTCGGTGAACTTGTCTTCCACTTCGCCGTCCGCAGCCTGCAGGCCCAGCGCTTTGGCCTTCTCCAGCAAAATATGATTGTTAATCAGCTCATCGAGAACATTCAGTCGAAGCGAGAGCGCTTCATCCTGGGAAGGCTGAGCCGCGTCGGGATTCAATTGGGACCGGTAGTATTTGTCCACTTCCGCTCGCGTGATCGGCGCCCCATCCACCACGGCCCACACGCCCTCAGTAGGTTGAGACGCTTTCTGGCATCCAGACACCACCGCCAAAGCCGCGGCCAATACAAAAAATCCCCGCGCGCGTATCTTCACGTCGTCTCCTTGTTCCGAGTAAAACCGAATGCAGGCTCCCTGCGGAGCCAGCTAAAGCGATTTTTCGATGCGGAAATAGCCAGTTAGGCTGCTTTCGTGACGCGGCCGGACCGAATGCAGGAAGTGCACACGCGGATTTGTTTGCGAGCGCCATTCACCACAGCGCGGACACGTTGAAGATTCGGGTTCCATCGGCGGCGGCGCGTATTGTTCGCGTGACTGATCACGTTCCCGAATGAAGGGCCTTTGCCGCAAAGCGTGCATTTCATAGCCATGACAACTCCTCACCCATTTCTCACAATGTTAAACAAAGGGGGTAGTTTAGCAGAGTTTTCAGCAATTCGCACTCGATTTGATTATCGGGGAAGTTGCGACCAGCCATGCGGCGTGCAAATGGCAAAGGGTTGCAAGGACTGTGCCCATTCCATCCCAAAGATCGTGGGACGGAATGGCCTCTACGAAAACCGAAGCGTTGGGCGTCGCTTTTGTAGTGCCCGCCCGCTTTCATGGGCGGGCAGCCTTCTTGATTTCCAAATCAAATGTATCCAGTGGATCCGTTGGCAACTGCTAAATTTTCCAGAACTACGGGTAGCTAAGCGCGGTCGATCAGCTCCTCATACCGCCTGATGTTCCACCAGTGAATAAAGAAAAACCAATATACCGGCACCGACCAATGGGCACCCGATCATTGCAAAGCAGATAAAGGCCAACGGATGAGTCGCGAGCAGGGTCAGCATCTGCACGATCAATCCCGCGGCAATCAGACGGCCGCTCCAGCGCATGCGCCGTTCGATCAATCGCTGCGTCATTGCCGCTCCGCCTTCGGCGTCCAGAAGGTCGCGTCGCCCAAGTCACCCACGTTATGCACGATATCGTGGCAGCCGCTGGACGTGCATGACAGTTGATTGCTGGCTGCCCTGGCAAGCATATCGGGAGTCTTGTGATGGGACGAGGCTTCCTCATAGGAACGCGCGCCGGCATGGCAATGCAGGCATTCGCGATTGTTGTATGGCGTATAAAGCTTGATATCCTCCGGCTTGGGAATTTTTCCGAAGTATTGCACGACCACATGGTGCACGCCCCGCCACTTCGCCTTGTAGTCCCCGAACATCGTATAGTCCGTATGGCAGGTGAAGCAGGCATGATCGCGCGGAACGAAATTATTTTGGAAATGGGCGGCAGGAATAAAGCTCTTGTCATCCACAGTTAGGCTCTTTCCAAAATTGGCCATGACGTGGCAGGAAAGGCAGAACTGCGTGGATGTCGAACGCTCTACCTGCTCATGAAAGCCCGCCCAGACCGAAAGCACAGGCAGGATGCACAACGCCACGAAGGCCATAATTTTCCCTCCGCGCGCCGTCGTAAATTCCGGTCGCATGGAGGTGAAAAGCCCGAGCAGCGCCACGATCGCCGTGAAGAAAATCAGAATGATTGTTGTGCCACCCATAGGGGTTGAGCAACTCCGTTCGAAGAAATCATTTTTGAACCATGAAACGCTCAGCTGCGAGCATTGTTTCGAACCAGATTTTGCCTGAGTGACTTAATATCGTCACGGCTTGGCCAGCGAACGACAGTAAGCGACGAGCTGCCTCACCATGTCCGCGCCCAATTCTTTTTCGAATCCATCCATGTCCTTGCCCTTGCCTTGGCCGACATCGTGAATTAATTCCGCATCCGTCATCTTCTGGATTTCGGCGGAACGCAAATCCTTGGCTTTCACCTTGCGGCCCTTCGCCGTATTTCCGGAACCGTCCTTCGCGTGGCAGACGGAGCATTTATCCAGGTAAACGTCCTGCGCGCTTTTTTGAGGCGCAGGAGAGGCCCTCAAGGCGCCCCCCAAGCTCATCGCACAAATACAGGCAAGACTCGTGCCTATCAAAAGTTTGGAACACCCGAAAGTCTTTGTCATTTCTTCTTTCCTCTTATCGTTAATTTATTTATTGCGCGAGAAATATACAAAACTTAGAAAGCCTTGGTCCATCGGATAGTCAATAGATTGGCACTGAAATTATTTACGGTAACAATTTGTTCGTCATAGTAGGTGCGCTGCAGGTCCACTCCCAATTGACCTACGACTGGGAAATCGTAAAAGGCCGTGCCCGTGACGAGCGGGGAAACCGACGGCCCGTAGGCGGGCGGTTCTCCGCTGATCGCTCCTACGCCGCTAGAGCGGTCGAAATTCCCCGTGAGGCGCAGGCCAAACCGCTTGGTTGGCTTGGCTTCGATGCCGCCTGACCATACGCGGTCAAGTTCCTGATCCCGCAAACTATCGGCCAATGGCGGCGTCCCGCGCGCGTAGAGAATATTTCCCTGCGCGAGGTAGCTGTCATAGCTGAAGCCTCCGAATACCGAGAATCGCTCCCCAAGCGAATAAGAAACCGTAATGGCGTTCGAGCGAATATTATTTTGAAAATTGGTTACGAGCAGTTTGTTGTTGACGATGCTTACTTCGTCCTCAACCGTAAGCTTTTCAAGCGGGTGTATGCGCAGAACAAAATGCGTTGCCTCCTGCGTATGTGGAGTTATGGCGGTGTAAGAGGAACCGTTATCCGTGCTGTGAAAGTCGCCGCGAATGCTGAACAATTTTGAGGGCTCGTAACCGAAGCTGATCTCCGGGCGCGCTGTATTCGTGCGCAGCGTCAGCGAGGGCACGGCTACGCCGTTGGTCAATGATTCGACGTCAGACCTCAGGAATTGAACACCTGGGCGAATGACGAGTGCTCGTATGGGAGTGAAGTCCATGCTGAACGCAAGTTCGCTCAGCCCGTCACGCCAAATCACATTGGTCGATCCCGCAGTCGGAGTCGTGCCGTTGAACAAGCTTTGATAATTCCCGGTGGAATCGCTGGTGAAGCGCGTATAGCGATAGTCGGCGTCCAGGCTCCAACAGGAAAAAAGATGGTAGGTCAGG
>DATAPT010000122.1:0-2600 GCA_036265065.1 Candidatus Acidiferrales bacterium
GAAAGAAAAATAATAAAGCGCCCTGAAAGAATTGCCCGAGGAATCTGCTGTTTTTTGGGAGTCGAGAAGAAAAACAGATCCCTCGCTTCGCTCGGGATGACAAAAAGTACTTTTTCCGCGGCCGCTTCAGCCGCGACATCAAAACATGAAGAAAGACCGACCTTTAGCCCCTGGCCAGCGATCATGCTTGATTCGTACATAATTTAAGAAATGAGTTCTAGTTATGAACGACAAAATAAAAATCATCACGGTGTTTGGCAGTTCGCACCCGCAGGATGGACATGAGGATTATGCGGAAGCCCTGGAGCTTGGTCGAGCGCTCGCTACCGCCGGATTTGCCGTATGCACAGGCGGTTATGGCGGCGTGATGGAAGCCGTCTCGCGCGGCGCGAGCGAAGCCGGGGGCCACGTGCTCGCCGTCACGTCCAACTTTTTTCGGTCGCGCGCGAATCGCTGGGTGAAAGAAGAAATGAGCATGCCCACATGGCACGAGCGCCTTTTCGAGCTGGTACGCCTCGGCGATGGCTACGTCGCATGCAAAGGCGGCACGGGAACGCTGGTCGAGTTGGCTGTCGTGTGGGAAATGCTCAATAAAAAAGCGATGGAGCAACGTCCGTTCGTCGTGCTCGGCGATTTCTGGCAACCGATCATAGATCGTGTTGGGGAAGTGGAGAGCGGCCGCGCAGGGCGCTGGGGCGAACGGAAGGATCCGCTCGTCCATCAAGCGCCCACTCCGGGGGAAGCCGCTACATTTTTGGCTGCCCGACTCGCAATCGCCTCTTCGCAGGAAAAGGAAGCCTAAGAAAAAGTGTCGCGCACAGCTGAAGATGTTCTCGAATTTGACAAGCTGCGCGAATTATTGCGTCGCCGCACAACCTGCACACCTGGGGCGCGCACGATTGACGCGCTTTCGTTTTCGCAGGATCGTTCCTCGTTGGAAGCCGCCTTTGCCATGATCGCGGAAGGCATTTCCTATTCGATGGATGGCAGCGAATTGGGTTTCGGCTCGTTGCCGGATCCGGCGCGTTGGCTCCTCGAACTCGAAGCGCCGGTTGCCGTGCTCACGCCGCCCATGTTGATCGACGCTGCGGCGCTGGCAGATACTGCCGCAATGCTGCGCGAAACTTTTCGCGAAGGCTCAAGGCCCGGCACAGGTTTTACTGTGCGGCAATTTCCGCTGCTCTCCGCGCGTGCGGCATCCGTCGCGGATCTCCGTCCGCTTGCCGTAGCCATTCGTCGCGCGATTCTTCCCAACGGGGAAATCAGCGATGACGCCTCGCCCGAACTCAGGCGCATTCGCGTGAGCATGGGGCGCACGCGCGAAACAATTCAAAAAACGCTGGAACAAATGTTGCGTGCGCGAGGCAGCGGCGCGGGCGAAGATTACGTCACGCTGCGCAACGATCGTTTCGTGATTCCCGTGCGCGCTGCGGAACGGCGGCAGGTGCAAGGCGTTGTGCATGCGTCCAGCGCCACGGGGCAAACCGTTTTCGTCGAGCCGTTTGAAACCGTCGAGCACAACAACAGGCTCGTACAACTTTCCGAAGACCAAGCGGCGGAAATTGTGCGGATTCTTCTTGAGTTGACGGAACGGCTCCGGGTATATCTCGGACCGCTGCGTTTCGCTGTCGAAACAATTGCGGAACTGGATGGCGTGTTTGCGCGCGCGCGATTCGCCCGCGAATTTGCATGTACGCTGCCTCAATTTACAACTCAAAAGTTGTTGGAAACATCCGCAGCAGATCGGGCTCTGCCTGAATTACCCCTGCTGGAGTTAAAAGACGCGCGGCATCCAGTTCTCGCGGACACGCTGCGTTCCCATGGCCGCAATGTTGTGCCCATGACACTCGCTCTCGGCGCACCGGAAACTGTGCTGGTCATCAGCGGCCCAAACACGGGCGGCAAGACGGTGGCCCTCAAAACGGTGGGCATCGCGGTGCTTTCCGCGCAATCCGGAATTCCAGTGGCGGCGGAGATTGCGCGCCTCCCGATTGTCGATCGCGTGCTCGTGGACATCGGCGATGAGCAGTCGATTGCCACCGATCTCTCCACGTTTTCCGCGCACATGCTGAATGTTCGCTCGATGCTGGAAGCGGCTACGCCACATTCTCTCGTGCTGGTCGATGAGCTGGGCACAGGCACCGCGCCGGAAGAGGGCGCTGCGCTCGCCGTTGCGCTGCTCGATGAATTCAGGGAACGCGGTTGCCTTACGCTCGCGACGACGCACCATGACCGCCTGAAAACGTACGCCTCGACCACTCCGAATGTTTTGAACGCGGCGGTAGAATTTGACGAAGTGAATTTGCGCCCAACCTATCGGCTGATGGTCGGCGTGCCCGGCGGATCAAGTGGTATCGACATTGCTCGCCGCCTCGGCCTCCCTGCGCAAGTGATCGATCGCGCCCGCGCGCAGCTTTCGCCCGAAGCCCACGAAGCCGCTGCATTAATTTCCTACCTGCATCGCAGCCGCGATGAACTCGAAACGCTGAAGCGCGAAGCGGTCCTTGCCGCGCAGGATTTTGCGGAAGAAAAAAGACGATTGCAGACGGAGTGGACCGATCGTCAGCGTACGCGCCTCAAAGAACTCGAGCAGCAATTTG
>DATAPT010000123.1:0-4485 GCA_036265065.1 Candidatus Acidiferrales bacterium
CAAGCCAAGGCAGCCGGATGGAGGGGCGGCGAGAGATCGAGGCGGCGCCGCCGAAAATATCTGTTGACTGTCAACTGTTAACAGTTTACGATCCTCCCCAAGAATTGGGGCTGCCATGAAAAACAATGACTTGCTGACCCAGCTTCGCGCTCGCCGCGCCAAATCTCTTTCTTCCCTCGCCGCCGAAGAACTGGAGCGCATGATCATCAACGGGGAGCTTCAATCCGGCGACCGCATCAATGAAAGCACGCTCGCCCAGATGTTTGGCATCAGCCGAGGGCCGATCCGCGAAGCGTGCCGCAGCCTGGAAAAGAGCGGCCTCGTCCGAGTGGTTACGAATCGCGGCGTGTTTGTGCGCGAAATGAGCTTTGCTCAGGCCGCGGAAATCTACGAGGTGCGCGCGCATATTTTCGGGCTGGCTGGCCGTCTGGCTGCGACCCGAGCGACGGACAGGGACATCGCAGGATTGCTGGCCATGGCAGAGGAAATGGAGCGCGCCAAAGATATCGACGCCTACTATCCGCTGAACGTAGCGTTTCATGCCCGCGTGGTTGAGCTTTCCGGAAATAGCCGCCTTGCCGAGCTTTACAAATCTCTGAGTAAAGAGCTGCATCTGTTTCGCCGAAGAGGCCTCGTGCAGGGCGAATCCATGACGTCCTCGAATCAGGAGCATGTGCGCATGATCGATGCGCTACGAAATCGAGACGCGGATTCGGCGGAGCGCGAAATGGTGCACCACATTCAGGCTGGGAAAGCGCGTTTGCTCAAAAGCGCGGCAGAACAGAATGCAAAAGTTTCTAAAATTCGTGTCCGCAAGGGCCAGGAGAAAGAATGAAGATCAAGAATATAAAGGCGAGCATTCATTCGACCGCCATCTCGGTTCCTTTACTCGAAGGGAAAGTGCAGGGCTACGGGCGCGAGGAACAAAAAGAATTTGTTTTTTGCGAAGTGGAAACCGACGACGGGCTCACCGGACTCGCCATTACCGGGCATTTCCTGGCGCGATCCGTGGTGACGGCGCTGAAATTATATGTGCTGCCAACCGTTCGCGACATGGACGTGCGCGACCTGGAAGCCATTCACCAAAAAGTTTTCCAGAAACTGAATCCTCGCGCGATGACGGGAGTTGTTTCCAGCGCGCTGTCCTGCCTCGACATCGCCTTGTGGGACATTCATGGAAAAGCCACAAATCGCTCGGTAGCCGCGATGCTGGGCAATGCCAGAACTTCAGTTCCCGCCTACGTGACATTCGGATTCCCACAATACGATCGCGAGCAACTCGTGGAGGCCGCCAAGCTGCAGATATCGAAAGGTTTCACGGCGCTGAAAATTGTGGTGGCCGTGGACAAAAAAGGCTGGCGGGAAGACGCGATTCGAGTTCGGGGCGTGCGCGACGCGGTGGGCCCCAACATTGACCTGATGATTGACGCCAACTATCTGTTCAATCCGGTCGAAGCCAAAATGCTTTGCCGCGCGATTGAGGATTGCAACATCACCTGGTTTGAAGAGCCGCTGCACCAGAACGATGCCCGCGCGCTGGCCGATCTCCGAGCGCACACGAAAATTCCGATTGCTGCGGGACAGATGGAAGGCCATCGTTGGCGCCTGCGCGAACTCGTGGAGAAACAGGCCGTGGATATCCTTCAGCCCAACGTTTGTTTTTGCGGCGGTTATACGGAAGCCCGCAAGGCCGCGCATCTTGCGCAGATCTATAACCTGCCGATTGCCAACGGTGGCGGATGGCCGCTGTTTAACATGCATACGTTCGCGGGAATGATGAACGGCTGGATCGTCGAATGGCACCTGGGAATGGTGCAAGTGGGAGAAATGCTTTTTGTGGATTCGCCGGAACCGGTGAAGGGAGTGCTGAAAATTCCTGATGCTCCCGGGCTCGGATTGAAATTAAATCGTGACGCGCTGCGCGACAGCGAGGTGAAGGAATAATGAAGATCGTCGATATTCGCGAAATCGTAGTCCCCATCAAATCGGAAATTCGCAACGCGTACATCGATTTCAGCCAGATGACGGTGAGCGTCCTGGCATTGATCACGGACGTTGTGCGCGACGGGCGTCCAGTCGTGGGCTTCGGCTTCAATTCCAATGGACGGTACGCGCCGAGCGGTCTTTTGCGCGATCGCTTCATTCCGCGTCTAAAAGCGGCGGCTCCGTCCGAAGTGGTGGACGAGACTGGAGAAAATCTCGATCCGTTTAAAATCTGGAAGATTGTCATGAAAAATGAAAAGCCCGGCGGGCATGGCGAACGATCCGTGGCCGTGGGCGTTCTCGACATGGCCGTGTGGGACGCGGTCGCCAAAATTGCCGAGGTTCCACTGTACCGTTTGCTCGCGGATCGTTTTCGAGGCGGCGTGTATGAGCCCAGAGTGTTTGTGTATGCGGCGGGCGGATACTACTATCCGGAAAAAGATCATTCGGCGTTGCAGCGGGAAATGCAAAGTTATCGCGACATGGGCTATTCCGTTGTAAAAATCAAGATTGGCGGCGCGCCGCTCGCCGAAGATTGCCGCCGGATCGAAGCAGTGCTCAAAATTTTGGATCGCGGAGACCAGTTGGCGGTGGACGCGAACGGCCGCTTTGATGTCGAGACTGCAATCGCCTACGCCAAAGCCCTCGCTCCTTACGGATTGCACTGGTACGAAGAGGCCGGAGATCCGCTGGATTACGAAATGCAATCGAAGCTCGCGGAACATTATCCAGGCCCGATGGCCACGGGAGAAAATCTGTTTTCAGTTCAGGATGCGCGCAATTTAATCCGCTATGGCGGAATGCGATCGGATCGCGATATCTTGCAGTTCGATTGCGCGCTCAGCTACGGACTCGTCGAATATTTGAAGATTCTCGACATGCTGAAGGAATATGGATGGGCGCCCAACCGCTGCATTCCGCACGGCGGACATCAACTATCGCTGAATATCGCCGCGGGATTGGGCTTGGGCGGAAATGAATCGTATCCCGGAATTTTTCAGCCGTTCGGAGGATTCGCGGACGGCATCCCAGTGGAAAACAGTTACGTAAAACTGCCGGACATTCCGGGAATCGGATTCGAGTCAAAAAAAGAATTGTTCAAAGTGATGGATGCGCTGGTAAAAGCTTAGTCGAACGCGATAGCGGAGGGTTGACTTGGAGACAACGGCGCACGAAATTCAGCACGAGACGCACGGCAAGAAAAAGCGCACCTGGAAAAATAATATTACTCTCCACGTGTTCATCGCCATCGTGGCCGCCATTATTCTGGGCGAAGTCGACCCGAAGCTCGCCTTGCAGATGCGGCCCCTTGGCGATCTTTTCATCAAGCTCATACGCATGGCGATTGCCCCGATCGTTTTTCTTTGTGTATCCACGGGAGTTGCCCGCATCGGAGATGTCCGAAAAGTAGGGCGCATCGGGCTGAAAGCGCTTGTCTATTTTGAGCTGGTCACAACTCTGGCGCTGGCAATTGGTCTCGCATCGGTCATTCTTTTTAAGCCGGGCGTAGGCGTGAACGCGCAACAGGCGGGCGCATCTTCTGCCGATTACGCTGCCTATGCCGGAAGCGGAAAGAATTTTACTGTCCTGGGTTTTTTGCTGGGAACGGTTCCGGATAATGCGCTCGGAGCATTTGTGCGGGGCGATCTGCTGCAAGTGGTCGTGATAGCGCTGCTCTTCGGCATGGCCGTGATCGGAATGGGGGAGCGCGGAAAAGCTGTCGTAAACAGCCTCGACGGAATCATGATGGCGTTTTTTGGAATTATTCGCATCGTCATGCGCGTCGCCCCCATTGGCGCATTCGGGGCGATGGCATTTACGGTGGGCAAATTCGGCAACGGTGCGCTGTATGCCTTGTCCAAACTGATCGTCTGTACCTACCTAACCGAAGCGTTTTATGTCTTTGTGGTTTTGGGATTGATCTGTCGGATATTTAAATTTAGTCTAATTCATTTTATCCGTTACATTTTCGACGAAATTCTTCTGGTGATCGGGACCTCTTCGTCTGAAAGCGTTTTGCCGCAATTGATGGTGAAGCTTGAGAAGTTTGGAGCGGCGCGTGAGGTGGTCGATCTGGTATTGCCCACCGGTTACGCGTTTAACCTTGGCGGCTTGGCGTTATCCTTGCCCATCAGCACGCTTTTTATTGCGCAGGTGTATCAAATCCCGCTTTCTTTCGGGCGGTTGCTAGCTCTTGTGGCCATCATGCTCGTAACTTCAAAGGGGGCCGCGGGAGTGACGGGAGCCGCGTTTATCGTCCTTGCTACGACAATTGGCGCATCAGGAATTTTGCCGATTGAAGGTCTCGCGCTCCTGTTCGCTGTCGACAATTTTCTGTCCATGGCGCGTGCGCTTGCCAATGTCATAGGAAATGGAGTTGCCACTGTAGTCGTCGCAAAACTGGAAAATGATTTTGACGCGAGCAAAGAGGCGGCGACGCATCAGGCTTAAGTGGCGCGGGCTTCAGCCTGCGGGTGTTGTTCCTTGCAAAGACAAAATTCC
>DATAPT010000124.1:0-2265 GCA_036265065.1 Candidatus Acidiferrales bacterium
GATCGAAAAAAGGGAAGTAAAGCCACCGCATGTAGAGGGAACACAAAACCCGAAGCAAGGGAACCGATCCCAGGTATGCGCTGACATTATCGTCCATGCGCTCCTGGCTTACCCCAGCAACAACTGGGCGGAAATCGATGGCCGGCAGAAGCCGCAAACGGAGCAACGCTCCCAGATAATTCAATGTGTATTTGTCGCAAATCTCCACCAGATCCGGACGCTCCGAAGCGAGAATCGCTTGCAGCTTGCTGCCCGGAAAAAGAAATTGCGAAGGATAAATTGCGCGGTAGTCCGAGTTAAACGGGGCGGGCGGGGCTTCAACGTGATAGATCCTGCCAAACTCTCCAATTTCTTCGATCCGGTCGCGCGCGGCCGGCACGACCAGCCGAATCGGCTGGCGGCGGCGATTTGCCTCCTCGATCAGGGCGCGATAAAAGGTAGCGATGCCTCCAGAGTTCTCGTGCCACGAATTGGTGAAGTGCATGGTCTTCATTGGCGCGTGTACCTCCCATTGGAAAGTTCGCTAGCCAGGATGCGGCTCTGATGCTTAGACGAAGGCGATGCGGGTTTTCCCGGAATCTTTTTTCCGGCGATCTTCCGCGGAAGAACCGCGAGAAATCCAAAAAGAAGACGCGGCAAGCGGCGAAGGTCGCCGCCGAAGCCGCCGCTTCCCCGGCCCACCAGCAAGGTTCCGCGGCGCATGGCGTACCAGTTGAACAATGCCGAAACACCGCTGACTACCAATGAAACGATCTCCGCAATGCGCAGGTGCGGCGTGCCCCGGAACCAGTGGAGTAAATACTCCAGCACCTGGAAAATAATCGGCATGACGACTGTCAGGAAGACGCCGGTCAACCACCGAGGCTCGGCATCCTTCAAGGTTTGGACGACGGCGCCGTAGAATCCCGCGCTCAGGGCGCAGAAGATTGACTCAGTCAGCAAAGCCGCGACAGCATCCGCCCATCCCTGGCGTATCCCTGCCACAAAGAAGATTGGCCCGCGCAAAATAATGCTCAACAGCGCCGATTTCCAATTCCAAAGCTGAAGCAGTTGATAGGGACGCCGCAGGATAGCGAACAGGAGATTCACAAGCCGCGGCGCAGGCGGGACTGCATCGGTTGGCAGCGACGAAGGAGGCCTTGTCATGCGACTCGTTCGAAGTATAGGAGCAACTTCTTCCCAGCCATCATTAATTCATTGTTAAAAAATAAAAGCAAAACAAAAAGCAAAAAAAACAAATTTACATACAAATGTTTTAAACGTAACTCTCCCTTAATGTCTCTATGACATTTTTCCGACATCATCTTTTAAATCTGCACGAGCGGTAAACGAGGAGGCGATTTGCAGCGCAAGGTGACCTGCCTTTGGAAGGAATCCCAAGCTCCGCAAGCGTACCGCACCGGCGTGTCCTTACACAGCCACACCAACCACTCCAAAGAAGGACTGTACTTCATCGCTGAATATGCGGCTCGCCGTGCGGTGCTGCGCAGGGCACTGGCAGCGCAGAAAAAGCGGGCAGTCGATGAAAGCTCGATCATCGTGGATTTTTTAAAGGGCTATTGGACTCCGCCTCTTCCACCCCTCGCCGCCTTTGAGCTGGAGAAAAATCAAATCGAACGTCTTGACCTTTCCAGCATGGTTTCCATTACGGACCACGACAATATCGAAGCTCCCATGTTGCTTCGCGTGGTTCCTGAAGCTCGCCGCGTTCCGGTCTCGGTAGAGTGGACGGTGCCGTTCAAAGACACGAAATTCCATTTGGGAGTGCACAATCTTCCCAGCGGCGCCGCGGAATCGATCATGGAATCTCTGCGCGATTTCACGCTTACTCCTGTCGCGGGCCGGTTATCGGAACTACTGGCCATGTTGCATCAAAATCTCGACGTGTTGATTGTTCTAAATCATCCCATGTGGGACCTGGCTGCGATTGGCAAAGAGCGCCACGAACGCACCCTGCGTACCCTGCTTTGTGAATACGGCGAGTACATTCACGCGCTGGAACTGAGCGGCATTAGAAGTTGGGAAGAAAATCAGGCAGTGCTGCATCTGTCGGAAGGATGCAATCAACTGGTGATTTCCGGTGGAGACCGGCATGGCTGCGAGCCCAACGCAGCCCTGAACTTGAGCAATGCCGAGAGCTTTACCGAATTTGTTCACGAGGTAAGAAAAGAGCGCCGCAGCCATGTTCTGTTCATGCCGCAATACACCGAGCCCAACGTCCTGCGGACTTTACAGACTTTACTCGACGTGATTCGCGAGTATCCC
>DATAPT010000125.1:0-4700 GCA_036265065.1 Candidatus Acidiferrales bacterium
CCGGCAATTCTCTTGCTTTCAATTTCAGCGCGGGCGCAAGAACAGATAACTCCAGCGTGGGACATTTCCGGCGGCTACTCGTACCTGGATGCGAATCTGGGGCATTCCAATTTCAGGCTGAACGGCGCAACGGCATCCGCAGACGAGTATTTGAACAGCACGTTCGGCGGCAGAGTCGAGGTCAGCGTATATCACGGCACGGAAGCGGGCACCACGGTTTCCGCGCAAACGGTCACTTACGGCCCGGTGTTTACCTATCGCAAGTTCAACGCGTTCACTCCTTATGCGCACGTGCAGCTTGGCGCGATTCACGCCAGCCAGGGCTACCTGGGAATTTCGCAGTCGGCCATTAAATTTGCGGCGTCAGCCGGCGGTGGCGTCGACGTGCACGTAACCAAAATGGCGTCGGTCCGTCTGCAAGCCGATTATTTGCTCACGCGCTTCCTGGCCTCAAACCAGAACAACCTTCAGGCCAGCGTAGGATTGGTTTTCCACTTCGGCAGAAAATAAATCGCGAGTGTTTTCGCTTAGCGATGGTTGGATGGGTAATGGAGCGAATACATTTTAAAGTTTGTTCATTGCACTGGCGGCGTAACCGCCGCCAAATCCATTATCGATATTCACCACAGTCACGCCCGATGCGCAGCTGTTCAGCATCGCCAGAAGCGCGGCAAGTCCGCCAAAACTCGCTCCATAACCGACGCTCGTAGGCACGGCAATCACTGGCGCGGAGACTAATCCGGCGACAACACTCGGCAGCGCTCCTTCCATTCCCGCCACGCAGACAATCACGCGCGCCGCGGCAATTTTTTCGCGGTGGTGCAGCAAGCGGTGCAATCCAGCGACGCCAACGTCGTAGATGCTTTCGACTCGATTGCCCATGATTTCCGCAGTAACGGCGGCTTCCTCAGCCACGGGAATGTCGCTCGTGCCCGCCGCAATCACAAGGATCGCGCCCTTGCCGGAAATTTCCTCGTTGCGGCGAATGGTGATGGCTCCGGATAGCGAATGGAATTTTGCGGCGCGGTGCAGTTTTTTTACCGCGCGGAACACAGCCGCGTCAGCGCGAGTGATTAAAATATTATGCGTCGTGCCCGGACGAAGCAATCCTCTGACGATCGCGACCACCTGCGGCAACGTCTTCCCTTTCGCGTAAACCACTTCGGCAAATCCCTGGCGCAGGCCGCGATGATGATCGATCTTCGCGAAGCCCAGATCTTCAAACGGCATGTGCCGCAACTGCTCGACGGCGCGCGCGACACTGACTTTCCCCGCGCGCACACTTTCCAGCAGACGCTCGATGTCCTGTTTATCCATATTTTTAAAGTGCGAATTTCTTATTGCGGGAAATTTATTTCTGTTTCAAAGCGGCGTTCAAAGACCCTTGCCGGTAACCTTCGAGATCCAGCATTACGTACGTGAAACCGACGGCGCGAATGCGCGCGGAAAGCGTGGCCATCATTTCCGCTTCGAGCGCGCGCGGCAATTCATCCGGCGCAATTTCGATCCTCGCGAGATCGTCATGCGCGCGCACGCGAATTTGACGGAAGCCGAATTCACGCAGCACGTTTTCCGCGCGCTCCACGCGAGACAACGTTTCGATCGTCACAGGCATTCCATACGGAACTCGCGAGGACAAGCACGCGGATGCGGGCCGGTCCCAGGTGGCGAGGCCCGCGCGGCGCGACAACTCTCGAATCTCGGCCTTGTTTAAGCCCGCATCGAGCAGCGGCGCAACAACGCCAAATTCCGACGCCGCGCGATGTCCCGGGCGAAAATCCTTCAGGTCATCGGCATTCACGCCGTATGTCACGGCGCCAAAACCTTTTTCCGCTCGCACTTTTGCCAGCACGCCGAAAAGTTCCGTCTTGCAGTGGTAGCAGCGGTCCGCCTGATTCAGCACATAGAGCGGATTTTCAAACTCGTGCGTCTCCACAAATTCATGCCGTAAATTTTCCTTGCGCGCAAACGCTTCCGCCTGCTTCCGGTCATACTCAGAAAAGCTGGGCGAGATTGCAGTAATCGCCAGGGCCCGCTCGCCTAATGTTTGGTTCGCGATCCAGGCCAGATAGGCGGAGTCAGCGCCGCCGGAAAATGCCACGAGCACGGAACCAAGTTCGCGCAGGCGTCCGCTCAGAATTTCCTGTTTTCTGGCGGCATCTTCTTGCTGCGGCGTGATCGGCACGCTTGCCTTTTCACTGCTTCCCATTTCACTCCCCTGCTGGTATTGCGGCTCTTTCCTATTTCCGGATTTCTTTCTGCACTTCTTTCTGAGCTTCATTCAGAACTTCTGGAACGCCGTTCGCTTTCTGAAATTGATACATGGCTTCCGCCAGCACTTGTTTCAGGGGAATGCCCAGCTCGGCCGCTAGCGTCCGGCAATCTTCGTATTCCGGAGTTGCGGTCAGGATGCGTCCCTTCAAGCGCGCGACTTTCAGATGAATGGGCCCGTAAATCGTATCGACGGAAACGATTTCGCGGTCCAGCGTGCGCCGCTTCACACTCGACATCCGGATGCCGAGCGTAGTGGTTTCGTGGAACACAAGTTCCGAAAGTTTTTCACGATCCGCGGGCAGGCACAACACGGTGAGCAATTGTCCCGGCCGGTTTTTTTTCATGTGCACGGGAATCGTAAACACGTCGAGCGCGCCTGCGTCGAGCGCGCGCTCCACAAAATAGCCGTACACTTGTGGATTCATATCGTCCAGATTCGCTTCGAGCATGACGATCTCTTCATCGAGCGATGCGACTGCTTTCGCCACGCCTTCTTCCTGCGTCACGGATTCGCCGATAAAAAGCCGCAGCACGTTTGGCTGCTCGGTGAGTTGCGCGCTTCCCGCGCCCAGCCCGATGGTCGACACGTTCATCATCGGCTGCGCTCCATACCGCGATACCACGGACGCGACGATCGCCGCGCCCGTCGGCGTTACGAGCTCGCGCTGAATGCCATTCGAGTATGTCGGCGCGCCGCGCAACAGTTCCGCCGTTGCGGGCGCAGGCACCGGCAAATTTCCGTGCGCCGTGTCGACACGCCCCGCGCCCACGTTCAACGGCGAGCAGAAAAAATCCTGAATTCCGAGCTGCTCAAATCCCGCTGCCGCGCCCACAATATCGACAATCGCGTCGACCGCGCCCACTTCATGAAAATGTATTTTTTCGATGGGCGAACCGTGCACCAGCGCTTCCGCTTTTCCCAGCCGCTGAAAAATGCTCGCGGCGCGGTCAGCAATGCGCGGCGGCAATTGCGCCTCTTCGATCAACCTAAGAATTTCGGTAAGGCCGCGATGTTTTTGAGTGTCGGACGTTTCCACTTTCACTTGCGTCGCCTGGAAGCCTCGGCGCGAAACTTTTTCCGCGGAAATTGTCCAGCCTGGCACTGGCAATTTGCGGAGATGCCTTTCAATTTCCGCAAGGTCGCAGCCCGCGTCAACCAGCGCGCCCAGTGTCATATCGCCGCTGATCCCTGAGAAACAATCAAAATAAGCTATTTTCATTTTGGCAAACCTTGCAACGCGGCAGTAGGCGTCCTGAAGAAAACACTTTTGAAAACCCTGATCTGATACTAGCCCTTGGCTTCGAGCAGCGTCAAGCGAGTGAAGCCGCACTCCCATCGCCCGCCCAAAAACCGGCCGGCCTCTACAAAACCGTGCGGCAAAATTCCGGCGTATTCGTAGCGCCCACTCCGTCCCGTGCCTTTCGGGACGGAGTGGGCAGCCCTTCCGCTCCGCCCCATTCAATTGCCCGCTTCCGCCTGCCCTCTCCGCTGCAGCTTGTCTGCCCACCCCGATCCTTGCCGCCAGTCTATACCGCATAAGCTCTCTCTCATTTCCGTCTCAGAAATTTGCCGACAGCAACACGAAGCTGCTACAATGCCCCAGTCGTCAACCGCCATTTTGTTTCGCGAAGATTCCTGGCGATCGCGGTGGAACGACTCGCAATACGCTGCAAGCCACTGAAAACACAATGCGCCCGTAGCTCAGCTGGATAGAGCGTCTGGCTACGAACCAGAAGGCCGGGAGTTCGAATCTCTCCGGGCGCACCATTTCTCACCGCATTAATACTAATTTTAAATCAAAGGGACGTACTTCGACCGGCGTTGTCTGGACGATCTGTATATTTATTTTTTGTAGGAGGTCGAAAGGAACAGACGGACACTTTTATAACCAAAAGGGTTCGGCACCCGGAAAAGCCACATCGGTTCTTCAGCCCTTCGATGCTGAAATGGTACTATCCGGCCAGGCCGTCTCGTTAAGAAAATACAATTGAAGGGATGCACCCCGCCAGACATTGAAATCGTAGAATCGTCGCTGCCAGGAACGGCGGAGCGATTCGTCGCCGCCCCGCAAACGGCAAACGAAATTGTCCGGCAGCGTTTCCCTTCTTGCGGCGCAGGCGGCGCGAGACGCGCTGCTTCAGCACCTGAATCACCGTGGAAGGCGTGCCTTTTGTCGGCTCGCTGATGAGCAGATGAATGTGCTCTGGCATGACGACATAGCCAACTAAAGAAAAGCCGTACCGGTCACGCGTTTCGCCAAGAATCTGGACAAACGCATTTCGAGCGCGAATGGAGCGCAAAAGAGGAAGGCGTCGAGAGCAAGTGAAAGTGACCAAATGCAGATGCCCGCGTCCGTACTGGCGAATGAGTTTGTGAGCCATGGAAGGAATGAGAAGTCAAAACCCCGACCCTCCAAAAGCGGGAG
>DATAPT010000126.1:0-5797 GCA_036265065.1 Candidatus Acidiferrales bacterium
GGGACCGCTGCGTTTCTCCCAGGAGTAATGCACGACGTCATCCATATTCCCGCCAGGTATATGGAGCGGCCAGCGAGCGAGCCCGCACCCAAATTGATGCGGTTCTTGTATGCGGACGAATGGTTCGATCTCTTTTTTGGAATTGATAACCTGGGCCGCCCGGACTGGCTTGGCGAAATTTTTGAATGGATTTCCTCGGCGGATGAGATCAGCCAGGAAGGCCGCGACGCTGTCGGGCGCATTCCCTACGAAAAAAGTATTTATTCGCGCCAGGGAAAATCTGCGTTGCGGCCGCGCGCAATATTGGCAATGGCCTGGCTGGAAGGGTACTTGAGGTACGGCCGCACCAAAAGCAAGCTCGTAAAAGCGCCGTCGCCGGTGGACGGGACGGATCATTTCGTCATCTGCTCTCACGATATTGATATTCATTGGACGGAGCAATGGAAATGGCGAGAGCGAGTGAAGCGCCAGCTGAAGAATTTGCTGATTTGTCCCCTTGAATCCCGCAGCGCATCCGTCCTCATTTCCAGCACCGCGCGATTGATTAAATCGGTGCTGGGAATGCGGGTGGATGATTTCATTCCCTCATTGATCGAGGCCGCAGGGAAGAAAGATTTTCGATCCACGCTGTTCGTTATCGCCAATTCCGTGCATCGGCGTGATGCAAATTATCAAGTGGAGCAGCTTGTTCCCAGATTGCGGGAAGCCGCATTTGCCGGGTTCGATGTGGACCTCCACGCGTCTTACACCAGCATCGTTGAAAAATGCGATTTGCGGTCCGAAGCCGAACAACTTTCAAAACATGTGCATCGGTATCCATCGGGGAATCGACAGCACTGGCTACGATTCGATAGCCATCACAAATTATTCAGTGAAATGGAGCGCGCCCATCTGCTCTACGACTCCACTCTCGGATTTTCCAATCAGATTGGATTCCGGAATGGCGCGTGCTTCGCGTTTCCTCCCTATAATTTCGTGAAGGAAGAAGCTTGCAACTTTTTGGAAATTCCATTGGCCATCATGGATCGCGCTTTGCTCCACGCCAGCAGAAGTTCGGGCAGATCCTGTGCTGATTTGACCAGTGAATTGTTTGAAGAAAGCCGGCGGTTTGGGTGGGGCGGAATCTCCATGCTTTGGCACAATCCAATGGAAGACGTCTACGTGCCGCGCGCGGTGAATCAGATTTTGTGGGACAGAATTCGCGATAAAAACATATATCGGGAAAAGTGGGTGAGCGCCAGCACGTTTCTTGCGGCGAGCCTCGCGCGCTACCAGGCCGCCGGCCTCCTGCAAAATATGGGCGCTCAGAATATGGAAACGAAACCTGTGAACCTTCATGCTCAAGCTGCAAATTGTTAGAGGACCGCTGGATGATCAACTTAGTTCTGCGATCCTGAACGGCTATACGTCGCTGACGAGCGCGACGGTCACTCCCGCAAATTTTCATCGTTGGATGGAACAAAGCCCCGAAGGTCCCGCCCTACATGCGATTTTGAGGTCTCCGGAAGGGGCAGTGGCTGGACATTGCTGCTTGTTTCCGTTTCCGATGAATATGGGAGGCAGCAGAATTACCGTCGCAAAGGCGGAATATTTTTTTGTAAAAGAGAATTACAGGAAGGAACCCGTTGCTGGCCATGAAAGCAGCGTGAAACCGGCGGCATTACTGTTGCTCGAGCAGTTATATCGTTGCGGCAGGGAACTGAAGTGGCGGCCGTACCTTGTTTCCGCGCCTCCTGAAGTTGCCCCATTGCATCGGATGGCGGGTTGCAGAAAAATTAGTATTTCGCTGACGGAGTGCCTGCTGACTTTCCGGCCATTCAAAGCAGCCGCGGACACGCCAAATCTGAATACGAAGCAGCGCGTTGCTCTTGCTGGCGTGGGAGCGCTGCAACGCATGGTTTGGGCGCTGCGGCGAAAGAAAAGTATCGGCGTTCATGAAGTTCCTCCTGACGCTCCCATATCATCCCGCGAAATAAATTCAGGATTCTCGCTATCCAGCGATCGAGATTTTCTGGCGTGGCGATACACCGCTGATGAATATCTTCGATTACAAGCGGAAGCCTCGCCGGATTTGGGCGTGATTGCAAAAAAAGGGTCTGCCCATGACTACGTTCGCGTTTGCCAGTCATCTTTGAATCCAAACGAGGGGAAATGGCAATCCGTGATTCGCTCTTTGATCGCGGCTGCGATAGAAGAAAACGCTCTGGGCGTCCGATGGGCTGTATATGGCCAGGGACCGATTGAGAAGCGTCTGGTTAATTTGTTGCGCAAGATGGCTTTTCTTTGCGTGCGCCGGGAAAGAACCATTTACGCGCACAGCCTCGATGCGGCTCACCTACATCCAGAAGCTTTGCACGTGGAAGACTCTCTATTTTGCTTTGACTCTTAATCGCAAAGGTTTCGCAAAAATAATCTGGTGCAATTATTTTTGGATCGTATGGCTGCCTTGTTCACTGTTCGCAACGTGAGCAACCATTTCCACCATCCGTCTGCTAAAATCCGTGCAAGCTTTTTAGGCGGCAACCGCCTCTATATTAATTTTTTCTATTTTGCGTATGCGGGTTCTCCGATGCGGAGCCGCGGGAAAGAGGGTATGAAATGAAAATCGCTCAAATCGCGGCCATGGCCGTATTCCTGGCAGCGCCGTTATTTGTTCAGGCACAGATGCCGGCGGCCAAGATCGACAAAGCCGTACAGGATGTGGTGGATTTCAGAAATCGATATATCGAAGCGGAAGAAAATCGCGATGTCGCGTTTCTGGATAAAATTTTGGCGGATGATTTTTTTGCGCTCAATCCACAGGGAAAATTGCTCGACAAGGCAGGGCAGATCGAAAATTTGAAAAGGCCCGACCGCACGCTGAAAGTCTTAAATCCGCGGGAAACACATGTTCAGTTTTACGCGAATGGAGCGGTCGCCGTCTTAACCGAACACGTGACCGTGGATGGAATGGACAAGGGCCGCGCATTCGGCGGAGAGTACCGCTTCCTGAGAGTCTTCGCGAAACAAAATGGCGGCTGGAAAGTCGTGCTGGCGCAAGGATCTCCGATGCCGGACCAGGCTGCGCCTACGAAATAATCTCGATTTCAATCGGTTTTAAGTGGCATAGGCTTTAGCCTGTGCGGTTTTAGTCCTCGCAAGGCCTAAAAGCGCACAGGCTGAAGCCTATGCCACACAAAGCCCGGAAAATTATTTTCTAAAGGCTCGCAGCAACGCGAAAACCGTAATCCGCATATTTAAGTTGGGGAGGAATGCTCGACCGCGCCGCAGTCCGCGTGACTTTAATCTGATGGCGCCAGGAACCTCCGCGCGAGGCGCGCCGGATACTTGAGGGCGGCCCGTGCGGGTTGCGCTCGGGCGAAACGGAATAATAGGAAGCATCGTACCAATCCGCGCACCATTCGTGCACATTGTCACCCATGTTAAAAAGTCCGTAGGCGTTTGGCTCAAACAATTCCACAGGCTCAGGGCCTGACTTCCAGCGGTTCGCATAATCAGGGAGGTCTTCCGGCTGACAATTTCCCCACGGATACATCTCGCCTTCCGCGCCGCCTCGCGCGGCGCGCTCCCATTCCGCTTCCGTCGGAAGCCGGAATTTGTGCGAACGAAGTTTGCTCAGCCAGTCGCAATACGCGACGGCTTCAAACCATGACACTGCGACAACCGGCTGTTCCGGATGGTTGAAATCAGGATCGTTCCACAGCGAAGGCGGCGCATGGCCCATGCTTTCTAAAAAAAGCGCGTACTGCGCGTTTGTTGTTTGAAATGCCGCGAGTTGAAAACCGTCAACCCAGACGCGATGCAAAGGTTTTTCGTCATCGCGCCCCGTATCGCAGCCCATCTGAAAATATCCTTCGGGGATGATGCACATGCGTGGTGCAAAAGTTTCGGTCACCTGTGCTCGAGGCGAAAAAGGCGTTGCCATAGGAATTTGGCCTCAGTGATACCCGGCGGTGGAGCGGCGTTCCCAGGAAAGCTCTTCCAGAAGTTTTTCCGCGGACTGCTTTCCTTCAGGCGGAAAATTTAATTTCGATTCGATGCGCCGCACGATTCCCGCAGCTGTGTCATAGCGAACGCCTGCCTCGAGCGCGCCGCGGCGGCTGAGAAATGTTTCAATCAGCGCAAATTCCTCGGGCGTGAGCCGGTTCGCTCCATAGTGGTGCGCGGAAGCTTGAGCCGGCGCTTCCCATTGCAGGGTTACGTTCTCCAAAGGCTTCTCGTGGACCACGACCGTGCCGGCCACGTAATCTCCCAGCCGCTTGCTTTGGGGGCTGATCCACGCGCAAAGCACGCCCAGCCCGTAAGCGAACGGCATTTGATCGATGAGGCGCATCAGATTGCGCGCCACCGCGTCAATTGCCGTCATGGGCTGGCCGGAATCTTTAATCACGCGAATGTGCGTCAGGCGCTTGCCCGGCGATTGCCCGTTCCATAGCGATTCGAACAAAATGAAGTATCCGTACATCAGGAGGAAAGCGAGGAAAATAAGAATTCCTATGATCCACGACCTCAAAAAATCAGAAATAATTCCAAACATCCCAGGCGCGCTATAACTCAAGCCGACGAACAATAAAACGAGAACGATCCCACTGCCGATTTGAATCAGGGTGTCAATCAGCACGGCGAGGAAACGGCTACCAATTCCCGCAAGTGGGAATTCTATGGAAGTCTGTTCCGGCGTTTCAATGATAAGCTTTTCGCCTGTGGCGGAATCGTACGGGGCGGGGCTGGATTGGCTCGAGGACATAAATGATTTCAACCCGATGGCTCGCAAATCGCAAACAGCAATGGCGCCGGCTCGAACAACTGGTCGACCGCTCAGGCCGTCGCGGCGTTACGACCCTTGACCACGATGAGTTGCAGGAACTCGGTCTATTGTACCGCCAAACGGCTTCTGATCTTGCAACGGTGCGCGAAGATATCACGAGTCGCGCATTCACGTCCTACCTCAATCAGCTTTTGGCGCGCGCACACAATTTAATTTACATGGGCAAGCGGCCGAACTGGAAAGGCGTAGTCCATTTCTACCGCGACACGTACCCGCGAATTTTCAGGGAAACTTTTCCGCTCGTGCTCTTGTCCGCCCTTATTTTTATCGCGGGAGGAATTGCGGGCGCCGTGGTGATGCTTCGCGATCCGGGTTTCGCGCACCAAATTCTCGGACCGGGTATGGTTGAAACAATTGAAAGGCGCGAAATGTGGACGCATTCTATTCTGGCCGTGAAGCCGATGGCGGCCTCCGGAATCATGACCAACAATATTATGGTCGGCTTCATGATGTTCGCCGCGGGAATTTCCGCTGGCTTGGGCACGATTTGGATGCTCATCACGAACGGCCTGCTGATGGGCGTGCTGGCCGTGGCCACGGCTCGTGCGGGGATGGCTCTGCAGCTCTGGGATTTCGTAGCCGCGCACGGAGCACTGGAGCTGCCCGCAATATTCATTGCCGCGGGGGCAGGACTGGAAATTGCACGTGGACTGCTGTTTCCCGGAATGTTGCCGCGCAATGACTCGCTGCGCCTGGCAGGCGGCCAGGCAACGAAACTTTTATTGGGAACAATCCCTTTGCTGGTGGTTGCCGGCGTGATTGAGGCATTTATTTCGCCTGTAAAAATTGCCACCGCGCTGAAATTTACGCTTTCGGCAGTCCTGTTTACTGCGCTGGTTATGTATTTGCAAAGCGGCCGGAAAAAGGGTTTCATTCAGGAGAATTGAACGGTTTGTGATGAGTGACAGAATGAAGAGTGTGAAAGGAGTGCCTCGGAAGAAAGATAATTTGAAATCTCAAATTTGAAAT
>DATAPT010000127.1:0-1726 GCA_036265065.1 Candidatus Acidiferrales bacterium
ATCGACAATTCCTTCAGCATGCGCGCCGGAACACGCCTGGCCGATGCGAAGAACGAAGCTTTGTCCGTGCTATCTTCGCGCAGGCCTTCCGATCACGCGCAAGTCATGTCGCTCGGTTCGCGCATCCAGGTGCTTACGCAGCCATCGCTGGATGCGGGCGCACTGCGCACCGCTGTGGACAGTATTCAGCCTGGCGATTCGCGCGCAAGTTACGGTGAGCTTTCACGAGCCGTGCGCTCGCTGGCGGAATCGGTGCATACGCCCATCGAGCTGCACTTTTTCAGCGACATGCAAAAATCCGCCATGCCCGCGAGTTTTTCGGAGTTGGCGCTGCCGTCCAACGTCTCGCTCGTCCTCCATCAAGTGGCGAAAGACGCGGTGCCGAACTGGACCGTGGAAAGCGTCAACGCACCGAGGCAAGTCTGGGATCCGAAGAAAGCGCGCGTGGAAGCCGTGATCGCGGGATTTGGCACGCCAGCCGCGACTCGCACGGTTTCGCTCATCGTGAATGGCAAGACCGCCGCGACCAAAACTGTGGACGTGCCCGCGAATGGACGCGCCACCGCTGAATTTCAATCGCTGGACGTGCCCTACGGTTTCACGCGCTGCGAAGTGCGAATCGACTCGGCGGATTCCTTTCCCGCGGACGACGCTAGCATTTTTGCGGTGAATCGAACCGATCCGCGGCGAGCGCTCTTCGTTGCCGACGCAGGCGATTCGCGTTCGCCACTTTATTTCAAGTCGGCCATCGGCTCGGCTGCGGAATCCGCTTTCGCACTCGACGTGGTCAGCGCGGGCGAAGCGGCGAATCAGCAGCTTTCCAATTACGCGTTCATCGTGCTCTCGGATTTAATTTCGGTCCCGGCAAATTTTGAAAGCGCGCTCGTAAGGTACGTGCAGAGCGGCGGCAGCGTCTGGATTGTCGAAGGCACATCGGCGGCGCACAGCACGCGCGTTCCAGTATTCGGCGGCAATGTTCTGGACTCGCACGATTATTCCCGCACGAGCGACCGCTATCTGAACACAGCCGATGCGGACCCTTCGTATCCTTCAATTGAAAATGCGGATCGTTGGTCCGGCGTAAAATTTTATTTTGCGGTCCGCGTCGATCCCGGCGATGCGCGTGTCGTCGCACATTTGACGGATGGGACGCCTCTGCTGCTCGAAAAGAAAATGGGTGAAGGCCACGTTTTGCTTTTCACTTCCGGCCTCGACAATCTCACCAACGATTTTCCCCTTCACCCGATTTTCGTTCCGTTTGTCGAGCAAACGGCTCTTTATTTATCCGGCACAGAGCGGCGCAGCGGCGCCCGCGTGGTGGATTCATTTCTGGAGCTGCGCAGCTCGAAGGAGCAATCCGTGGGCGTCGAAGTGATCGATCCGCAGGGGCGCAGGCCTCTCTCGCTGAAAGATGCGAGCTCAACGCAGACTTATCAACTGGGGAGCGCAGGATTTTACGAATTGAAACTGGCGAACGGACGCCGCGATGTGATTGGCGTGAATCCGGACCGCCGCGAATCGAATCTTGCCATTATTCCGGGCGATACTCTGGCTTTGTGGCGCGGAAATTCGGGCACGGGAACCGCTCAGGCCGGGGCCCCGGGTTCGCCCGAGGAACAGAAGCAGCCCTACCGCTTGTGGTGGTATATTATGCTTCTAGTATTCGCCGCAACCATCGCTGAATCCCTGCTTGCGGACCGATACCTTGCTTCCCAGCCGCAGGAGG
>DATAPT010000128.1:0-3736 GCA_036265065.1 Candidatus Acidiferrales bacterium
TAATCAAATCGATCGGCAATTGGCTGGATGCGCGTCTCGGGCTTGGCGCGACCATCCGCGAAACTGCAGAGCATCCCGTTCCGCGCGAAACCGCGAGCTGGTTTTATGTTTTTGGCAGCGCCGCCTTTGTCGTGTTCCTGCTGCAAATCGTGACCGGCATTTTGCTCGCGCTCATTTACGTGCCTTCCGCGGGAGAAGCCTGGAACAGTCTCCAGACTCTCAATCACAGCGTCGCGCTCGGCTGGTTCATTCGCGGCTTGCATGGCTGGGGCTCGAATTTTATGGTGGCGATTGTTCTGATTCATATGGTCCAGGTTTTTCTGTTTGGCGCGTACAAATATCCGCGCGAACTGACCTGGATCGTGGGCGTTTTTCTGTTGCTTGTGACGCTCGGCATGGCTTTCACCGGACAAGTTCTGCGATTCGATCAAGACGCCTACTGGGGTCTCGGCATAGGGGCATCGATCGCAAGCCGCGTTCCCTTAATTGGGCCAGACATAGTTAAGTTAATGCTCGGCGGGCCGATCATCGCGGGAGCAACGCTTTCGCGATTTTTTGCACTGCACGTATTTGTTATCCCTGGGCTTCTCATCGCGTTTGTAGCCGTTCATCTCCTGATGGTTTTGAAGCTCGGAATCAATGAGTGGCCCATGCCCGGGCGCATAGTTCGCAAATCGACCTATATAAAGGATTATCACGAGCTGACCAAGAAGGATGGTCTGCCATTCGTTCCCGGCGCTGTTTGGAAAGATCTTCTTTTCTCCGCCTTCATCCTGCTTTCGATTGCCGCCTGCGCCGCATACTTCGGTCCATTTGGGCCATCGGGGCCGCCAGATCCCACGATCATCCAAACCGCGCCGCGGCCCGATTTCTTTTTCTTGTGGCTTTACGCGGTCCTTTCGTTCTTGCCGCCCTCCATGGAAACTCCCGCGCTGCTCATCGGGCCTGTGATTGGAATTGCCGCATTGCTGGCCTTGCCTTTCGTCTTTGGCGAAGGAGAAAAAAGTTGGCGGCGCAGGCCCATCGCTGTGCTTGCCATCCTGTTTGTGGCGGTTGCGCTTGGAACGTTTACACGCCTTGCAGGACACGCGCCCTGGAGCCCCGTCATGGACGCGTGGAGCGCGATTCCTATTCCATCCCAGTTCCTGCACAGCCGGTCTGCGCTTGAGAGGCAAGGCGCTTTGGTCTTCCAAGTGAAGCAGTGCCACAACTGCCACTCTTTGGGCGACGAAGGCGGTAAGCGCGGGCCTGCGCTCGATTCCGTCGCCGTCCGTTTGACGCAGAATCAACTGATTCGGCAGGTGATTCAGGGAGGCGGCAACATGCCCGCATATGGCAAGAATTTGAATCCCGCGGAGACGACGGCGCTCGTCGCATTTTTGGAAACGTTGCATCCCGCCGGGCAGCCAGCCGCGCAGGACGCTTCGCGAGCCATTGCATTCGAAGAACAGTGAGTCGCATCGCCATTGTTGGATTAAAGAAATTTGCAAAATGAGGATTGCATAAAATTAATGACGTCCGCCGCACAGAAAATCTTCGCTTCCTGGTCCGTTCCGATCGGAGTGATCGAAATCCTGTCACTCGCGGTTCTTATCTACCTGATTGGTTGGCTGCGCCTCCGCGGAGCTTTCCAAGATCTGATTTCAGCTTGGAGGCTTGCCGCGTTTCTTGCTGGAATTTGTTCGTTGTGGATCGCAATTGGCTCCCCGCTGAACGCGTTTGATGACGTTTCACTCGCCGCGCACATGGTGCAGCATCTTTTGCTCATGGCGGTGGCGCCTCCCTTGATTCTGCTGAGTGCGCCGGCACTTCCGCTGCTTCAAGGGCTTCCCCGGTGGATGGCGCACAGCATCGTCGCCCCATTTCTACGATGGAGCCTGGTGAAACAGGTGGGGCACTTCATCACAAATCCAGCGATTTGCTGGCTTGCAGCAGCCCTCGCTTTGCTCGAATGGCACATTCCAGGAGTGTTTGAAATCGCGTTGCATTCACGCATATGGCATGAAGTCGAGCACGCATCTTTTTTCGGAGCTGGGATTCTCTTTTGGTGGCCCGTTGTGCAACCTTGGCCGAGTGCTTCGAGGTGGCCCCGGTGGTCTATTCCATTGTATCTTTTCTGTGGAACGTTCCCCTGCGATGCCCTTTCCGGATTTCTCGCATTCTGCGATCGAGTAGTCTACAAATCCTATCTCGGCGCGCCCCAAATCCTGACAACTTCACCGCTCCAGGATCAGGAATTCGCGGCCGCCCTGATTTGGACCTGCACGACGGTCATTTTTCTGGTTGCGGCGGCAATCGTTACGATACAAATTCTTTCGCCGAAAAATGCTCCCGTATCGAGCAGGGCATGGGCGCGTTTGAAGAAAATTACAGATCATTCCGCCCAAGCCTCGAAGCCGGAGGGAATGTAACAACGGCCTCCGGACCTGCTTCAATCGTTTTCTTCCCGTAGCGCCTGTTCTGATTGTGTAGAATCTGACATGCCATGATTGAAGCGGCAAAGAATCTATTCCTGATTCTCAGTGCACTGTTTCCCATCGTTGATCCGCTGGGAGGGAGCCCAATTTTCCTGGCGATGACCAGGGAATATTCACCGGTAACACGGCGGGCGCTTTCCTTTCGCATTGCGATGAACAGCTTCTTCCTGCTGGTTGGATCGTACTTCGTCGGAACGCACATTCTCACTTTCTTCGGGATTTCGATACCTGTCGTCCAGGTGGGCGGGGGATTGATTGTTTTCTCCACAGGCTGGGCGCTGCTGAAGCAGAACTACGATGAAGACCCAAAAGGTGTGAAGAACGCGATCCAGCCGACGGACCCATTCCACGATGCCTTTTATCCGCTGACCTTGCCGTTAACCGTGGGACCCGGATCGATTTCTGTGGCAATCACCCTGGGTGCGAATTCCCATCATCAAGGGTTCAACCTCTGGAATATTTTGGCTGCAATTATCGGATCTGCATTGCTGGCGGCTAGCATATATCTCTGCTATGGATTTGCGGACCGCTTGAGGAGAATAGTCGGTCCGACCGGTATGACCGTGATCATGAAGCTCACATCTTTTCTACTCGTATGCATCGGCGTGAATATCATCTGGAACGGTGTGAGCGCGCTTTCGGCCACACTTCCTTTATATACGCGTTGAGTGAAATAGAAGCGGGGATGAGAAGCAAGGTATGGCGGAGAGGCGGGGATTCGAACCCCGGTCACCCTTTTGAGGTGAAACTGATTAGCAGTCAGCCCTGTTCGGCCACTCCAGCACCTCTCCGCGGAATGATCGGCCGAAAATAAAACGGGACTGCGTGTCGCGTGCAAGTATAGCACTGAGCGCGGCGCGGAACCTACGGCAAGTCGAACTGTAAATGCGTAATGCGTCCAAATATAAACTTTTGCCTCGAATTTTGAGCTACATTGAAACTGCGTCCGTTGTCGATATCGATTGAAGCCGCGTGCAGCCGGCAGCAACTCTGGAATGTGAGGAACCGCCATGTTCGTCGTGACTGGAGCTACGGGCCACATTGGAAGCGTAACGTCGGAAGCGTTGCTGGCATCCGGAGCCAAGGTGAGGGTAGTTGGCAGAGATCCTAAAAAGTTGGAACGGTTCTCGGCGAATGGCGGAGAACCTTTTGTCGCGGATATGACAGATGCGGCGACGCTCGAAAAAGCATTTTCCGGCGCGCGCGCTGTTTTCATCCTGATTCCTCCGAATCCCTCTGCCCCGGATGTGCGCGCGTAC
>DATAPT010000129.1:0-2641 GCA_036265065.1 Candidatus Acidiferrales bacterium
GGTAGTTGAACAGTCATCGAAGCAAATCGGCATCGAGCGCTTCGGCGCCCACGACCTCCGCCGCACCTGCGCCAAGCTGTGCCGGCGATCTGGAGCAGATCAAGTTCCTGCTGGGGCACTCGTCCATACAGACCACGGAGCGATATTTGGGCTCCGAACAGGATATAGAGATCGCGGTGAACGATAATCTGGGATTGTGATCCGGTCACCGTGCACCCTTCACGGGTCGGCGATCCAAAAGGGCGACTTTGCCGAAATAATAAAGATACATTGACACAACTTTTTCGCTCCATTACTCTTTGAGTAGAGGTGTCCAATGTCTGCAGCCCATGCAGCTACGGATCCAGCACTTTTCAATCCCGAAACAGGTCGCCTCGACGCGGCGAGGATTGCGCGAGAGTTGAATGTGCCTGTGGGTATGATTGCGGACGCTATCGGGCGCAAAGCTCCAGGTGTCCGCAAGCACCCTGATGCCAGCAGTTTACAGAGGGAACTGCGGCGGATATACCGGATTTGGATTGCGCTTGTGGAACTCTACGCTGGGGATAAGAGCCATGCCCGTATTTTTCTCAACGCTCCCAATCGGAATCTCGAGAATCATGCTCCGATTGAATTCATCGAGAATGGTGATCTAGCTCCATTAGAGTTGCTGGTCGACGCCATTAGTGTCAGGCAGTCGGCCTAACGAGTCGCGATTTGCACTCCATCCAAAGACTCGTAACGGTTCTGGAGCGTGCTTCGCTCAGTCCGTCCCCGGAATTCAGTTACCGTATGATTGCCGAACGGTGGCGAGACTCACCGCTTTCCGCCGTCGGCGCCTTCGAGCGGGGAGGACGCTATAACGCTCCGCGTACATTTCCGGTTCTCTACAGTGCAGACAGTCCCGTTACGGCAATGCAAGAGGCTGAGGCCCTTTTTGTAACGGCCGACGGTCAGCTTCGTGGCGTCCCTCGTGACCCAGAGATCATCCTTACCCTCGAATGCAGATTATTGCGAGTTTTAGATCTCACGATTCCTGATCTCTATTCAGAGCTGGGAACCTCAAGCGAGGAACTCATCAGCTCTGTACCATCCCGTTTCATCCTCAATGCACGGAATGAAGAGACTCCCACACAACAACTTGGCTTGGCCTGTTTTCTTAGTGGCCGCATCTCTGCGCTGAAGGTTCCTAGCGCCCAGAATCAGGACGGCTACTGTCTTGATATTCTGTTGGAGTCTTTAGTTGCCGGGGAACGGGTTGCGATCCGTGATAAGAGCGGACGCCTCAAAGCGGAAGTCAATGGACTCATCCCTAGGCCATCATCCTCCAAATAGGGGGTACTTCAGGAAACGGATCGCTGCGTACGCTAAGGCAAAATTACGATTGAAAATAAACGATTTAAAAGAATGGTTGTGCGAGGGAAGCCGGATACAGTTTCGATTTCTGTAAGTCATTGATTTTATGAATCCAAAAATGGCTAAACGTACATAAAAATCCGTTTCCTGAAGTAACTCCCAATAGGGAAGGGAAGTGGAGAATAAAAAAAGCCCCTTGTTTGGGGGCTTTTCTTATCGCGCGGGCGCCTAGCCTTCCAGTTCGCCAAGGCCGGTGATCTTGATCGGCGCGCCCTTGGGGAAAGTGGCCAGGATCGTGAGATCGCCGCCGAGGGCCTTAATCTGCCGCCGCAGGGTGGAGATATGCAGGTCCGTCCGTTGCTCGATCCGTGAAACCTGCTCCTGCTTGACATGCAAGGTTTTCGCCAACTCCTCTTGGGTAATCCTCCGCGCCTTGCGCAGTTCCTTCATGGAAAGCTCTTCCAAAACAAGCTGCGCGGTGCGTTCGTCGATCTTTTTGCGCCGCGCGGCGGGCAAGCGGCCTAATTTTTCCTGTAGGGTTGTCATCGCTTTTTCCCTTCTGTTTCTTGTTTCAATTTCTCCAGATGCCGCTCGTATCGGGCATCCGCTCTTGCGATCAAAGACTTATAAAATCGCTTCTCGCTTATGCCGACCTTTCCAGCCCCAACGAGCATGACGGCAACGCGCTTCGGATCAAACGCAAAAGCCACGCGCCATTCATCATTCATCGCTTCAAAGCGCAGTTCCTTCATGTTCGGGAACTTCGAGCCTTTCAACGTGTCGACATGCGGCCGTCCGGTGGCTGGCCCGTTCATTTCGAGAAATTGAGCTTCAGCGTAAAATTCGTCCTGCACTTCTTCCGGCAGTTCATCGAATTCCGCCTCAAACTCCTCGTAAAAACTTACCGACCACTTCACCAATTATGCGCCATAGCGCATATACCGTCAAGCGCATTTCTGCTTTCCGTCGTCATCATCATCATCATCATGCATTCTACCTTTCAATAAATCCTTGCTTTTCTACCGGTTACACATGCAACTCGGCAACGTCGATTTTGCCTGAGCAGGGAGGCGTCAAGAGCGGGCGTCAAGGATCGTTTACAGCATGGGCCGAGCCGCGGGGTCAGAATATGCTCGGGACACCAGTTTTAAAAATATTTTGTCCGGAACCATTTGTTAGCCAGACATCCCCATCACTCCAACATTTAGCCACGATAGTTCCATGGTCAATCGTTGAATAGCAACCATGCGTAGAGAACCGCTCGTAGCTAGCATAAGCATCATGCTTGTTGTGCAACTCTCCTACC
>DATAPT010000130.1:0-2846 GCA_036265065.1 Candidatus Acidiferrales bacterium
AGTCGGACATGCCGAAGGCCCCGGCTTTCCCTACAAAAGTGAAATCGTTCCATCCCTAAAATTCGACACGCCGGGACGTCTAGCGATGGCCAACAGCGGCCCCGACACGAATGACACCCACTTTTTTATCACCGAAGCCCCCTTCCCATCTTTTAATGCAAAGTACACGATCTGGGGGCATTGCGAAAATGTGGACATCGTGAAAGCGATCGCTCAAGTGCCGCGCGACCCCGGCGACACACCTGTTACTCCGGTCCATATCCAGCACGTAACGATCGAACGCGTGGGCCCCGCTCCGGCGGATGCGCCTGAAACACTGCCCGCGGATAATGCTTCCAAATAGTTTCATTTCTTGAAACGCCCTCATTCTGTTTTGCATTGACAGTCCCCGGTTGCAGTGGGATAGTCGCGGCAACTGCGAGGGATCACATGACAATCAAGCGTTTGATCTTCCTTTCCATGGTCGGTGGACTTTTCCTGCTTTCGACAGCCGCCTTCGCGCATCACGGCGCGTCGGTCTACGATTCGGCGAAACTCACCACGCTGAAAGGCACGGTCACCGAATTTCAATTCATGAACCCGCACACGGCAATTTTGTTCGACGTGACGGGTGCCGACGGCAAAGTTGAAAAATGGACCGGCGAAGCCCCCAGCCTGACGACCATGTCCCGTGTTGGTTGGAATAGAACCATAATGAAATCCGGAGACAAGGTGACTTTCATTGGCAACCTCGCCAAGAGCGGCTCGCACATCATGCGCATCCGCAAAGTAATTTTTCCAGATGGCAAAGCTACGGTGATGGATCGCGGAGAAGATTACGCCGAATAGTTGCTGAAGGAGTTCCGGAATGCGCATTCGCTTTTCAAGCTTGCTCCTTTCAATCGTTGGCGCCGCTGCGCTCGCCTCGCCATTCTCGATGGCCGCTCAAACAACGCAGCCGGCTGGGGAGAAAGCTCATGCCGCACTGGCGCCTGCGGATTTAACCGGAGTTTGGAGACGCTCGCGCCGCCCGCCCGACAAAGCCCGCAAGTACACCATTTACGAGCTCGCTTTTTCGATCACCAATGAGTTGCCCCCCATGACCTCCTGGGCGGAAGAAAAATACAAAGCCAACAAACCTAATGTCGGACCGCGATCCGTTTCATTAGCCGAAACAAACGATCCCATCATGCAATGTGCTCCGCCAGGCGTCCCGAGAGTTTATCTGATACGCGGCGCGCCCTTGGAGATCGCCAATATTCCAGGACGCGTTCTGATGATTTTTGAGTACGACCATTTCGTGCGCAATATTTTTACCGATGGCCGCGAGCATCCCAAAGATTTGTCTCCCTCGTGGATGGGAGACGCAATCGGAAAATGGGAAGGCGACACGCTCGTAGTGGACACGGTCGGATTCAACGACAAAACCTGGCTGGATAATGACGGCCTCCCGCACAGCGAAGACCTGCATCTGGTCGAGCGCATACGCCGCATAAATCACGACACGCTGACCATCGATACTATGATTGAAGACCCCAAAGCCTACACAAAAAAATGGGGAGGCCATGCCATCTACGAATTGAAACCCACCTGGAATCTCGGAGAAGTCGTCTGCGAAGACAATATTACCTACGGCGACATGCAGCAAAAATCCGAAGGCAGTAAGTAGGATAGGCTTCAGCCTGTCTTCTTTTGACTTTTGTAACTCTAACGAAAATCAAAACCGGACAGGCTGAAGCCTATCCCACTCAACCCAATTCAATTTCCACTTTTAGAAGCAAGCAACGCCGCGGGTCTCACGCGGGCAGGCGGAGTCGCGTTCGAACCAGCCTGAGTGCCGTTAGATCCCACGGCCAGCAGCGACTTGTCATCCGGCTTGCACGACCAGCTTGCCACGCTCTTCGCATCGCCGCTCCCCTTGTAGTGTGCCTGCTCGGGAAACTTGCACAGCGGCATGGTTCGATCTACTACGCCATTCGCCAGGTGCGTGGCGGGTATGGCATCGGGCGCGATCCCCTTTTCCACCCATTGTTCGAGCGCGCTTAGTGTATCGAATGAATTTGGCCCCGCGCCGAGAACGCAATGCTGCATCCCCGGCACCATGAAGAGCCGCGCGCTCTGCTGCAGTTTCGGGTAGCCGCCGTTTTCTTGCGCGAGGTCTTCGTAAAACCAGACACTGCTGTAGGGAGAAATAATCAGATCGTCGAATCCGTGATAGATCAGCAGCTTTCCGCCCTTGGCAAAATACGCGCTTAGTTTAGAAGGATCGTTGGGCACATCATTTGCAAGGCGCGTGTAAACAAGATTCAGCGCATCGCTCTTCACCAAACCATTGCTCTCAACCGAGTTGTTCATGTCCTTGCCAACATCCTGAAAGCCAAGCTTCATCAGAATATTTTGCGCGAGAGACCAGTTTGCAGGCACTGTTGCATCCCCCCACGGCTTCGCCGAAGTGGGATCGCTGGGCGGCGTTTCAAGATAATTCGTCGGGCCGCGCGCGTTTATGTTGTCCTGCCCCAGGTTGCCCACCGATGCTCCCGGAAAAATAATTTTGCCCTGCTCGTCGCGAACCGGGCTCATGATCAGCTTCAGCGCGTCCGCCTGCTTCTGCGTCAGCGTCTCGGGGACGAGCGCATCAGGCTGAAACGCGCACTTTGCTGGATTCTGAATCAGCCCGTCGGCAACTCCATCCAACTTGTCGCACTGTTTCAGGATCGCCGCACTTACAGCCTGAAATTTCGCTGGAGGAATATATGCTTCGAGCAACGCTTTTATATTTTTCAAGCTCCACAGGGAAGTGCCAACAGGATCGAGCCACGGCGCGCCGGCAATAATCCCGTCATAGTCCGCCGGATATCGGCCGGCCT
>DATAPT010000131.1:0-3155 GCA_036265065.1 Candidatus Acidiferrales bacterium
ATTTAGAAAGCTAGGCGGCTGCCGGCAGATCGCCACGCCACCATCGCGCGGAAAACGTGATGAAGGCCGCGGCAAGCCAGCCCGCCGCGTACATGGGCTGCGCGCCCCAATGCAGGACCGGCGAGTGCATCAATCCCAGCCAGGAGAATACGGACGCGATGAGGCACCAGAGCGCGGCGCGTCCAAAATTGCGGTCAATCATTTCAGTGATGAGAGCGGAGATCACCAGCACGAGAAAAAGGAAACCGTTGCCGAGTCCCTGGATCGAGGACCAGTAGATGGAGCGATTGAGCGCCGCCTGCACTTCGGGATTTGCGGCGGACAATTTTAGGGCGGGAAGCGCGGAACTCACGGCGGAGCCGACGACCGCTCCCGCGGGCAACACCAAGCCGAGTAGCACGGCGTTGATGTACTTGTGCTCCACGTGATGCAACGTCGCCCTGCCTACGCCGATCGCCACGTAGGCGATCATTGCGGCGAGAATCGCCCACGGGAAAAGTTGCGACATGAACAACGAAATTCCGCTGACGAACACCGCGAGAAAGATTATCCCTGTCCAGAAACAGAAGCCGATGCGCGCGCCCATCATTTTGTAAGGAGGATGCAGCGCGGCGACGACCGGCGTAATGATGCTTCCGCCCAGCCCGCACAAGAGAGTGCCAAGGCCGTCGCAGGCTACGACGAGACGCGCGTCGTAATTGTCGCCTGCGGAATTCGCGCCCTCGACAGAGGCGATGTCCTGCAGCACCTGGTAAATCGACATGGGAGCGATCACAGAGAGGTAGGGAATAGCGAGGCCCATCGCCTGCAGCAGGCCCGGAGTTCGCACGAAGGGAAGCTGCAGCGAAAAACCGTGCCATGCGGGATGAATGTAGCCGATGGACAATCCGATTGCGAGTGGGACGAGCCACGCGACGAGGAAGGGAGGAATGCGCCACTTGGTGATCGGCACATTCGCCAGCACGGTGGTGGCGACAATGGCGAGCGCGACGATCCCGACGAGCGGCTGATCGAAAATGCGTTGCAGCAGCACGAGCGCGAGGTACGTGTACATGGCTGCGCCGAAGACCGTCATCATGGCTGGCTTGGGAATGAATTTGCGAATGGTTCCGGCGAGCGGCGCGGCAACAAGTTTGATAATTCCTGTCCAGACGACGGCGGCGGCTCCGAGCCTCCACGCGAGTTCCTGATCGTGCGTTTGCAGGTAGACGGGCAGCATAATGGATAGGGTGTACGCGATGATGCCGGGCACGTTGTTGATGTAAACGTGAGCTGTGACGTTGGTGCGGCCCTCTCGTTTTGCGAGGCCGATGCCAAGAATCGTGAGGCCCATGGAGCCGACGAAAAATCCGAGTGCGTAGCCCGGCAAAAGATGGCCCACGCTGAAGCCCATGGCGATGCCGACCGGGACGAGCAGGAATGCAGGGATAATCATTTGCGCGACGTTGAAGCCGACCTGCGCGACTGTGGCGTCGATGTCTCCGCGCTCGAGCCGCCACCAGCGCAGCGTGCTTGGTTGTCCGCTTTCCGCCATTCGGGGGCTCTCCCTTGGGCCATATTTTGCTGCGGCTAAATTTTGGTTTGAAGAGAAATAATTTGAAATTTCAAATTTGAGATTTCAAATCGAGCTAATAAAATTCAAAATCAAATCAAACCAGAGCAAATCGAACCAGACCAAAACAAGACAAAATCCGAGGTTCAATCGGCGGCTCGGATTCTCAAATTCGATTTCCAATTTTCGATTCAAATCTCAAATCTCAAATTTCAAATTCTAAATCTGGAATATCATTTTAAATCTGGAATTTCAAATCTTAAATGCTTCCAGCGATTCGGGCACAAACAGTTCCTGCGGCGTCAGCAAACGCTTCGCAAGGCCCTGCTCATGCGCGTAGCGAAGGAAGGTGCTGAGCCCGTGCAGGTTGGGCTCGACTCCGTAGGGCCAGAAATCTTTTCCCATGAGGGCGCGCGTGTCTTCCGCGTGGCGGATGAGCCAGGGCAGCATGAATTTCAGGGCCGCCGTCTCGTACAAGTCCTCATACACTTCGCGCTGCGCGAGCACGAACGCCTTGTACAGAGATTGCGCGATCCACGGATGCTTTTCGTACACTTCGCGGCGAATGACCACCGTGTGCATGATGGGGAAAATTTTCGTGCGCTTGTAGTATTCGCGCTCCACCGCTTGGTAATCCTCAAACAGGAGCCCGACGCTTTCGGCGCGCTGGGCGATGCACGAAGGAGTCCTGGGCGAGTAGATGGCGTCGATTTCTCCGTCGCGCAGCATATTGGAAAGAGTTTTGTCCGCCGGAATATTTTCGAGACGAATTTCGGGCGGCAGCGAAACGGTTTGTTTTTCGGTGCGGCCGGGAGTTTCTTCACCGCCGCGATAATAGGTGACGCTGGATACGGGCACATTGTATTCATCGCTCAGGATGCCGCGAATCCATACGCAGGCCGTGAGCTGGTACTCCGGGTTGCCAACTTTTTTGCCGATCAAATCCCTGGGTTCGCGGATGCCGCTGTTGCGATTGATGAAAATGCAGGAGTGTCGGAAATATCGCGAAGGAAAAACCGGGATGGCCACGAACGGTTTCGGATCGCGGAACAGGGAAAGCGTGTAGGAGGACAGGGACATTTCCGCGATGTCAAATTCCTGGTGGCGAATCATGCGAAAAAAAGTTTCCTCGACAGGAATGTTGATGTAGGTGAGGTCGATGCCGTCGATGGGAATTCGTTCCTCGAAGAGCGCTCGTGTACGGTCATAATTCCAGCAGGCCATCGAAAGGCGAAGTTTGGACATTTCGATTCTCTCCGTGGTGAGCGTCCCGCTCCCGGCCCTTTTGGAAGTCAGCGCACCTCAACCCCCGAGCCGAATCGCAGCCTGCACATCTTACAGATGAAATTGAACGTGTGTTTAAAAAACTTTTGGACTTCCCCCATGGGGTGCAAACGTCCGGGATGGGTCTAATCGATCGGATTTTAGAGGTAGCAAAGAGAATTCAAGTGTTTCTGACAATCTAGATGGAAAGAGAAAAAAATGAGAGTATGAAAAGAGTCCCGGTTATCATCGCTGCCGGTGTGGGAATGCAGCGGCGAACTTTGAGAACTACTTCTTAATCAGGCGGATGCTTTCCTCAGACTCGCACTGAGGCCAGTCT
>DATAPT010000132.1:0-3319 GCA_036265065.1 Candidatus Acidiferrales bacterium
CCACGCCCACAACCGTCAGCCCGAGCCCGCCCGCGACGCACACGCCCAGTTTCCCGCCAGGAATCACGACCGCCGAGCGATTTTCGCGCCGGTCCGGCCTCGCGTAGAGCTTGATGGCGGCGGCATACATGTAAATAAATGGAATGAAGTACAGAATGGTCGCGGCGTCCACCAAAATCTGATACGCCCCCCGCGTGTTTTCATTAATCTGCGCCACAAGCAATATCACGCCGGAAACGCATGCCTGCACCAATATCGAAATGTAAGGAGTCTTCCACCGCGGATGAATCTTTCCAAACGCGGCAGGCAGGTAGCGGTCAATCCCCACGATAAACGGAATACGCGCCACGCCCGCAACCGTCGATCCCACGCCGCCCGCATTCCCCACGGTAACGAGCAGCGCCGCAATCACGCCGACCGCCGCCATGCGCAGCACGGTCGAGCCTTCCGTGATGGCCTGAAACACGCCGCTCTTCGGGTCGACCATTTCGCTCGGCAGCATCATCAGCACGGCCACGGTCCCCGCGATGTACATCAGCGCGATCAGCGCTCCCGACGCAAATATCGCGCGCGGAAATGTTCTCTGCGGATTTTTCACTTCCTCACTCATCGCGGAAACCAGTTCGAGCCCCGCGAACGCGAACGCCAGTTGCGGCCAGAAATTGACTGTGTCCCAATCCCAGCGCGGCAACATCGCGCCCCAGGAAAAGTGCGTCACCGATCCGTGGCGACTCCACAAGAGCAGCGCCACGCCAACGATCATCATCAATGGCAGGTACGTGCCCACGCCGCCCGCGTTCTGCAGCCACTTCCCGATATGCAGCCCAATGATATTCAGCCACACGGCAACCACGAGCAGCACCAGCGATCCGCCCAGCAAAAACGCGCGGTTCTGCGCCATCCACGCCGTTCCTGCGCCGCCAACATACGCGGACATCGCCGCGCTCGCGATCAGCAATCCCGGAAAATAAAAAACCGTGTAAATCCAGTACGTCCATCCCGCCACGAATCCATGGAAATCGCCGAAGGCCATTTTCGTCCACACATACAGTCCGCCCTCTTCCGGAAATCGCGTGGAAAGTTCTACAACGATGTAGGCCGTGGGAACAAAAAACAGCAGCGCCGCCAAAATCCATAATGTGATGGAAGATTGTCCGTTCCGAGCCGCCGCAGCAATCCATCGTGGCCCCAGGACAGTAGCAATGCAAAACAGCAGCACGTCCCAGAAACCCATCACACGCCGCAGTTGGTGCTTGGCGTCCGAGGCCGCTGGCGCCGCCTCGCTCACGTGGTTACGTCCAGAGCGGGGGTAAGTTCGTCCTGGAGGAGGAAATTACGGAGAAATGGTTCGGGCGCGGCTACGAATCCGGCCCACGGCCCGAAATAAGCGACGCGCCCTTCGTGCAGAAAAACAATCCGGTCGGCGAGTTTTCTTCCCAGGTGCGTGTCGTGCGTCACGACGACGGAAGTCTTGTGGAATTTTTCCTTGAGCCGCAAAATTAAATCGCCCGTGTGCACGGCCATCAGCGGGTCGACCATGGTCGTCGGCTCATCGTAGAGAATCGCTTCGGGGTTCTGCGCCAGCGCCCGCGCGATGGCCACAGACCGCTTCATTCCCGTGCTGAGCTCCGACGGCAATTTGTCTTCGATGTTCGTGACTTCCAACATTTCCGCAAATTCTTTTACGCGCGCATCTTTTTCTTCTTCGGTCAGGTCCGTCCGCGTTTCCAGCGGAAACGCAATGTTCTCCTCCACGGTCAGAGAGTCAAACAGCGCGCCCGACTGAAAAACCATGGTGACGCGCTTGCGAATTTCCGTCAGCTGGTCTTCGTTCCAATCCGTGATGTCCTTCCCGCCCACCAGGATTTGCCCGGAATCCGCGTGCAAAAACCCCAGGATCAGCTTCAACGTAACCGACTTCCCCACCCCGCTGCGCCCCAGGATCACGCAGGTTTCGCCATGATCGACAAAAAAACTGACATCCTCAAGCACGTTGTGATCGTTGAACGATTTGCTTACATTGCGGAATTCGATGAAGTGGCCGCCGACGGCCTGCGATGAAAGCGGTTGGGTTGGCTGGCCCATGTTATCCAACTATTGTTGATGAGCCCGCCAGCAGAAGCAAATCAATTTCGCGCCGTGAGTAGCAAACTCTTCAGCCCATCCAGGACACAAATCCAGTCCCGGAGGGACGAAAGATGGCAGCCCACAGCTTCAGCTGTGGGAATGCGCACGAGTTGAAAGAAAAGTCCCGGAGGGACGACACAATTGCATTCGAACTTGTGCCGTAACTCCGGGACTTAAAATAACAAACCATACTCTTCGAAATCAAAGGCTCGCCCCAACAAATCCGCAATCATCAAAATTACAAATGGCATCGACCAGAATTCTCAAATGCGAATCAATCCTCGCAAAATCGCCCTTGCAAAAATCCACAGGTTGGGTGAAAACTCTTGAGCCCCTTACACTCATACCCCTATCCAATTGAAATATAAGCACGTACGGGAAATATTGCCTCCCCCAAATACCCTTTATTACAGAGACTTAACTTGACTTCCACCCCTCGTTTGCTATATTAGCACTCGTCTTCGAGGAGTGCTAACAACTCGCCGCAAACGTTTTCTGTGAACGGTCTGCTCGGCACTCTCCCCTGACCATACCGACTTACCTAACTTGAACGGAGGCACGAAACGATGTCAGTAAACGTTACTCCGCTGCATGATCGCGTTTTGATCAAGCGGATTGAAGAGAAAGAATCTATCAAGGGCGGCATCATCATCCCGGACTCGGCGAAAGAAAAGCCGCAAGAGGGCGAAGTGATCGCAGCCGGCGCAGGCAAAATCGAAAAGGGCGAACGCATCCCTCTCGACGTAAAAGTGGGCGACCGCGTGCTGTTCGGCAAGTACAGCGGCACCGAAATCAAGGTAGAAGACGAAGATTACCTCATCCTTCGTGAAGATGAAATCCTCGCAAAATTGTCCGGCGCAGCCAAGGCTGCCGGCTGCAAGAAGTAACTTTTACCCTGAGCGCAATGTGCGAAGGGTTTACACCTGAGCGACACGTGCGAAGGGTTCACCCAGAGCTTGCAATTTAGCGATGGGTTCTTTCCGAGCGCTCCGGGCCTGGCAAGGGGCGCAAGGCCGCAAGATCGGGATCTTTCTCAAATTTGAAATTTCAAATTTGAGATCTGCAATTGAAATCATGGAAAGAAGAGGAGATTGACACATGGCAAAGCAAATCGTGACTGGAGAAGCATCGCGCCAGTCGATTCTGCGCGGCGTAAACGCCCTCGCGGACGCGGTAAAGATCACCCTCGGCC
>DATAPT010000133.1:0-2308 GCA_036265065.1 Candidatus Acidiferrales bacterium
GTCGGTTTTGTGGGGAGATGGCGGAGTGTTTGACGGATTGCGCGAGGGAAGCTTGCTGATCGAGTCGAGCACAGTCAGCCCGGGCCTTGAGAAAAGGGCCGCCGCGACGGCCGCATTGCACGGCGCTGAATTTCTGGAAGCGCCGGTGACGGGTGGGACTTGGGGCGCTGAAAAGGGCGAGCTGGTGTTCATGGTAGGCGGCGAGGAAAAAACGCTGAAACGCGCGGAACCCGTGCTCGGCGCGATGGGCAAGAAATGGTTTCACTTGGGGCCGATCGGAGCAGGGCAAACGGTAAAGGTCGCGATGAATTTGCTGCTCGATCTGGAAGTGGAAGCGTTTGCCGAGGCGCTCGCGCTGGTAACCAAGGCGGGCGTGCCGGGACAAAGCCTGCTTGAAGTGATGCAGTCGAGCATGGGCCGGTCTCCCGTGATCGATTTAAAGGGCGCGAACATGCTGAAGGGCGAGTACAAGCCCAGCTTTCCTTTGCGGCTGATGCATAAGGATTTGGGCCTGGCGCTCGACCTTGCCAATCAATTGGGAGTGCCACTGCCCGCGGCCGCAGCTGCTCGCGAAGTGTTGAGCGCCGTGAAGGGCGCCATGACCGAAGATGTGGATTTCTCGGCGCTCGCCACGTTCTGGCAGAAAAAATAGTTCTGTTCGGTTAGGGTTTCGCGTCAGGCGGCAGGAAGGACATCGGGAGGTCGCGCGAAGTGCGCAGGCCTGCGGTCGCGGCAAGGATTGCGGGTATGCAATTTACGACTACTGAGGCCGTGGCAATGTCGCCGTGCGTGCCGCCGGGGATCGTCATCGTCAGGTTGGGATTGCCGATGATTTCAACCGTGTCGCCGGGATTTGTCGCGCTGACGAACATTTGCAATTCCATGAATATTTTTTCCTTGCTGCCCGCGTAGCCTCTTGCGATTTGATGCACGCCGGCAACTTGGCCGGGCGCAACTTCCAGAAATGGAGTTTTCACCGCGTCGCGCGCAATCACGGGCTCAATCGTTTCTGAAATATCGTCGACGCCGAGCCCGAGCGCGTCCGAAACCATGGCCACGGATTCGGGCAAGCCGTGATGTTTTATTACGCCGGCGGCGACCTGCGCGCGGAATTCCTGTTCGGTCATTCCTGCTCCCACTTTTTTCTGCAGGGGCAGACGGCGCTTGGACGCGTCCACGATGCGCACGGCGCGCGCGGATTCGATGGATTGGGAAGCGGCGCTCAGCGTAATCAGCAATTTGTCCATTACGAAGCCGGGGTTGATTCCTGTGCCGATCAGCGCGACGCCCCAGGTTTTGGCTTCTTCATCGAGCTTGGCGGAGAGTTTCGAATGTTTGTGGAACGGGTACGATAGCTCTTCGCAGGTGGACACCACGCAGCATTCCGCTGCCAGACACGCCAGCAATTGATCCATCACGTCGGGCAGGTAAGAAGAGGTCGAATGGATGACCACGTCCGGCGATTTCGCGAGCATGGCTTCAGCGTCGCTTGAGATCTGGACGCCCCACGGAGCCTCCGTTCCGCCCACCACATCGCCCAGGTCGCGCCCAGCCTTGGCCGGATCCGAATCAATGGCTCCAATAATTTCGATCGATTCTTTTTCCCGCATCAGGCGCACGATGGCTGCGCCGATGGGACCCACACCGTATTGCACCGCGCGAATTTTCTTTTTCATGGCTGGCTCCGTTACATTGAACTGGGAAAGCTGATCCGGGAATTGTGATCGCCGGCGTCCGGGGCGGCGAAAGCTCTGCACCCAAATTGGAGCGAATACCTTAAAGCAAATGCGCGGCGCGTTCAACGGGATTCAGCCCCTATTTTTTGGCAAAAAAGCAGGTATCTTGTTTGCCGGGGTTTACGGGCGGATACTAGGCAGGGCTGGGCAAGACAGGAGGTTCCATGGCAGCGACGAAGCTGGCGGAAGCGGAAATAGCGGGGGAATTGCGAAAATTAAATGGCTGGACCGTAGAGAAGGGAAATCTTCATCGCGTGTTTGAGTTCAAGGATTTCTCAGCCGCGTTCGGATTCATGACTCGCGTGGCGCTAGCCGCTGAGAAAATGGACCATCACCCGGATTGGTCCAACGTGTGGAACAAGGTTACGGTGGATTTATCCACGCACAGCGCCGGAGGTCTGACGAAAAATGATTTTGAGCTGGCCGGGAAAATACAGCAGATTTATGGCGGATAAAATTTTTTGCGTTGTTTAAGATAGCGGCAGCGCATAGAAAATCGCTCCTGCAATTGGATTGTTCTGATACGCAGGGATTTCGCGGAAGCCCGCTGATTTGTATAGTTTATGAGCCTC
>DATAPT010000134.1:0-2775 GCA_036265065.1 Candidatus Acidiferrales bacterium
CGAGCCCTTGGACGAATATTTCGGGGCGCCTTTGTTCGATCCCTTTTGTTATTCGTGGTTCCCCCCAAGTATCCCTTATCCTGGCAAGCTCGTCACTTTCGCCCGCGGCAAAGTGGTGTCGTACCAATACGTCACATCGCACTAGAGCCGATCAAAAATTCTGTCGCGTTGTGGCACGTGACGGATGAGTATTCCGCGGGTCTGATCCATGGCTTACCGCTCATTTCGACAGTTCCTCGATGCTCTTGAACAAGCGGGCGAACTGAAGCGCGTCACAATCCCTGTCGATACCGAACTTCTCGTTGCCGAATGGGCGGACCGCGAGATGAAATCGCCAGGCGGCGGAAAAGCTTTGTTGTTCGAGCAACCTATTGTGGATGGAAAAAAATCGGAATTTCCGGTTGCCATTAACACCATGGGATCGCGCCGCCGCATGGCGATGGCGTTAAAAGTTTCCGACGTTGAAGATGTCGCGCGCGAAATTCAGCTCATCCTGAAAGCAAAGCCGCCCACGGATCTGCGCGAAGGCTGGAATCTACTTAAACAAGGAATTCACCTGCTGCATGCGCGGCCGAAATCAGTGCGCGACGCGCCGTGCCAGGAAGTGGCGCATGAAATCGAGCCTGGCGACGGTTTTTCGTTGCTCGATCTCCCTATCCTCAAATGCTGGCCTAAAGATGGCGGTCGGTTCGTCACCCTGCCAAATGTACATACGCGCGATCCGGAAACCGGTGCGCGCAATGTGGGCATTTACCGAATGCAAGTGTACGACGAGCACACGACTGGGATGCATTGGCAACTTCATAAAGTCGGCGCGCGCCACGGCAAACGCTATTATGAACGCGGCGAGCGGATGCCAGTGGCTGTCACGCTAGGTGGCGATCCGGTTTACACATTCGCGGCAACTGCACCGTTGCCGGACGGTTTGGACGAACTGTTATTTGCCGGATTTCTGCGAAGAAAATCAATTGAGCTGGTTCGCTGCAAGACGATCGACTTGGAGGTACCGGCGGACGTCGACTTTGTCTTGGAAGGCTATGTGCAACCAGGCGACATGCGCCCGGAAGGGCCGTTTGGCGATCACACCGGATTTTACACCGCAGTCGAAAATTACCCCGTTTTCCATCTGACAGCGATCACGCACCGGCGGGATGCGATTTATCCGACAACGATCGTCGGCAAACCGCCAATGGAAGATTTCTACATCGGCGACGCGTCCGTTCGAATTCTTCTGCCGGTGTTCAAGATGAATTTCCCAGAGATTGTGGATATAACGTTGCCACCCGAAGGGGTGTTTCACAATCTGGTTTTTGTGAGCATCCGGAAGCAATACCCCTATCAGGCCTTTAAGGTGATGCATGGACTGTGGGGGATGGGACAAATGATGTTCAGCAAGTACATCATTGCAGTGGACGAAGATTGCGATGTGCATAACACGAGCGAGGTGCTTTTTCGATTGTGCGCGAACACCGATCCCGCCCGCGACACAACCGTAATCAAAAATCCAAGCGACTCCCTCGATCACGCTCCGAGCGAGCAGAACATCGGTTCGCACATGGGCTTTGACGCGACCCGCAAATTACCAGGCGAAAATTATCACCGACCGTGGCCGGAATTACTAAACATGACGGATGAAGCGCGAGCGCTGGTCGACAAACTCCAAGCGCAAGCGCGGTGAAAACAATCAAGCGCGGAGCAGGGCGTCTCTATTATGGCCTGCGGAAAAGGCGACCCGTATCAACGTCGCGCGTAAGTCCACCGGGCGGCACGCCGCGTAGATCGTAGACGCGATCTGTATAAGGGCTGTAGAAAAACCCTGATCTTCCCGCCCATCGCGCACAAGGATAACCACCCGGCGGCGGCGGCCCATATCCCGCAGCTTGATTCTCCTGGATAATCTTCCCGGTTAAAGCGCCGGCTGCCGCTCCGGCCGCTGCGCCGATTGACGCCGCCCGGACATTTCCAGTTGCCGCAGCACCGATGAAGGCCCCCGTGGCGGCGCCCCACGCTGCACCTTGGCCAACCGGCGTGTCACACGAACTCAGAATGCAGCAACCCATCGCAATGATCGGTACAATCGTCAGAATCTTTATTCGCATACGCCAATTTAATTCGCGCGATTAAACTGCGCAGCCGCCCTGAAGTTGCGGAGCCGTATCCAGACAGCCTTTAGCTGGCCGAATCGATGTCAGGGATATACAAATACTTGCTTCGCATGCACGTCGAGGACCAACCCGCCGTGGTTAACCTTCGAGCAGTTGTACTTTTCATGCGGCGGATATGGGCTGGAAACAATGCCGGAAGGATCATGCGCGTCGCGAGTGCCGAGTGGATAAGTTCCTGACTTTATCGGATATTTCTTCTGAGCATCTGCTTTCGTGAGCGGTGTAGCTTCAATCGCCTGCTTTTCCTGCCTTTCACGCGCAATACTGCCTATGCGCGAGTCCGTGCCTTGCGCGTACAGGTTTGTGCCGAGCACACCCAATGCAATCGTGATCGCCGACAGAATTTTTAGAGATTTGTTTTTCATAGGTTTGTTCTTGGTAATATTTCGCAGCCAGGAACTCAGACGGATGCTCGACGCGGCCAATTCAAAAAAGATTTGAACAACTGCGCTGTGATCCGGCCTGCCTTCTCCAGCTTGCTTAGCCGGTATTCTTTTTCGAAAACACAAAAGTTGTCCAGCTCAATTCGTCGAAGCAGCGCGCGGTAAATGGAGCGCATGATTTCTGCGGGCGCCATCGCGCGACGGTCTTCAGGAGGGAGCTCAGCTGC
>DATAPT010000135.1:0-3349 GCA_036265065.1 Candidatus Acidiferrales bacterium
AAGGCAGACCTGGAAACAATTGCGGCAGAACTCGCACAGCAGCAGAAAACGAGCGCCGCATCTGCTGCATTTTTCCGCCCCGATGAGGCCGTTCCCGCCTTCAAACCTGGATGAGGCTCGAAAAACTAGGTCCGGTCGGGATCTAACCCAACGCAAAACGCAGCTACTCCTCCGCCGTCGTAAGCAAGTCTGGCTTGTGCTTCGGCGCCTTCTTGCGTTTGTCCGCGATGATTCGCGTCGCGGCGGGCTTCAACCCGGAAACGCGGGCGCGCCGACGCGCTTCGTTCCCCTTTTCCAGCTTTTTCGTTTTGCGCTTCGCGCCATGTTCACTCTTTTTCCGAAACAATCTCTTGTGCCGCTCGCCAACCCTGGTCGATCGCCTCGCTCGTGTACGCAAACGCTCCTGCATCGGAATTCGCTATGTGGATTCGCCCAAACGGTTTACGCCCGATTTCGTTAGGCGCGCCGCCTTCGGGCCAGACCGGATCATAGAGCGAATTGTATTCGTACGCATATCCATGCGGCCAGCGATTCACGGTAATCGCCTCGATGTCTCGCGCGGGATCGAAGCCGCCCTCCGACAACATCCGCCCCAATTGCGACCGGATATTTCGCTCAAATGTTTCGAAACTCGTGGTCAAGAGCTTCCCGCGCCCTGCGATCTGCATCTCTCGCGCCGTTTTTCCCGGGCCTACCGGCACATATTGCATATGCAACAGGCAGGATTCTTCCGCCATTTGCGGAAATCTATAACCGCCCATGCTCACTGGGAAATCCAATTCTACTCCGCTAAAGACACTCCCCGGACATTGTGCACCATGAATTCTAAGCTTTTCGAACGCCGTGCGATTCCTGAGCTGCACATTTGTATAAGCGAGCGGCACTTTCACGTTGTACGCCAAGCCATCTTTCTGCTGCTTTGGCATCTCTGGGCACAAATACGGAATCACCATATTCCAGCAGGCCATAATGCACGCCGCTCCCTGCACCACGCGCGCTTGCCCTCCGCGAACGTACGTTACATCCACTCCTTTGGCCTTCGCCGAGTACCCCAGATTCACCGCATGCACGACTGTCGAGTTCAACCGAATACGCACCGGCGATTTTTCGTCATCTAATTTCCCATAATCAAACTTTGCCAGTACCACATCTTCCATAGTGTTTCCCGGCGCAATGCCCGGAATCATCGATCGCACCAACAGTCGCGGCACGCTCCCGATCCCGTCTGGAAAATGATGAATGTACGGCTCGTCATCTCGGTGGGTCACTTCCATGCCGATTCCCGGGCCATCCTCATTCTTTATTCCCAGCCCAACAAATCCCGGCAGATATCCCAACCCGGCCATGTCTCCCGCTGGAACTGCATCGATTCCCACTCCGTATAGTCCGTACATCGAACTTTGGAAGAACGGGATCACATCCGGGCTGACCTTCACGTCCTTCAACAAATAATCTTTGTAGCTGGTCTTTGCTAGATACTCCTTCTTCTCGAGCGCATTGCGTGGCGCAAGATAATCGACTTTCTCCGTATACAATCGAAGCAAATCTTTTTGCGCATCGGGCGACAGTGGCGTCTTCGCCAGGAATTCCGCCCAAGGCGTCTGGTGCAGTCCGGGCACCAGCCGATCCGTGCCAAATGTTTCCTTGTCGAAAAACACTCCTTGCGTCAGCCCGCGTGAAGAATAGAATTTCTGGTCATAGTATTTCTCGAAACGCTGGACGTCGATGCCCAACTCCTGAAAAAGCTGTTTACCCTGTGCGCTATATAAGTTCGGCGCTGTAATCGTTTGCGATCCGCCGTATCCAATCAGCAACCGGCTCGGTGTGTGAAACTCATTGCGCTTCGCGTGGCCCCCAAAGTCGTCATGATTCTCCAGCACCAATATTCGCGCCTTCGGGCCAGTCGCTTTCCGATAGAAGTATGCCGCCGATAATCCGCTGATGCCCCCTCCCACAACAATCAGGTCGTACGTCTCCACGTCGCGTGTCGGATTCTCCCATTTTTTTCCTGCAGCCATCTCGTGCGCCACTTCCCACGAACCATCGTGACTTCCGCGCATTCCCGTTTTCGATGGCGGATAATATCCCTGAGCCTTTTCTGGCGCATACGCCTGCGCTTCGTCGCGCAACATTTCTTCCCAAAACGTTCCCGGCATTGCCATCGAGCCGCCGATCGCCACACTCATTCCGTTTAGAAAATCACGGCGCGCAATTTTTCGATTCATTCCCAAGTCACGATTGATTTTTTCGCTGCTCATCGGAGCTCCTTAAGTCTCTTTACGGTTACACCCCGCTACAATTTTGTTTCGATATGCTTGCGTGCAAAGAGCTTAGCGCAGCTGCATTCATTGGGAAAGCTTGCATGCCAAAATGGAACCTCCTTAACTTGCGTTTAACATTTAAAATATCGTTATTCTTTAACGCTTCTTTGACTCAGAAATTGCTTCCAAAAGTGTATCTTCTGACTAGATCTCGGCCTCTAATGGAGTGACGATCGATAAGTCGAGTTTTCCCGGCTTAGCTGTTTTCCATTTGCTTTCGCCGTGGAATAAAATTTAAAGGAGTAGTTCATGAAAGTGTCGAAGTATTCTCTCGCAATTCTCGGTGCATCTTTTCTGCTCGCATCCGCAGCTTTTGCGGGAGCGGGAAACAAAGGCAAGCTTCACTTGGCGGAAACCGTCACGGTGGATGGCAAACAGCTCAAGCCAGGCGACTACAATCTCGAATGGACCGGTAACGGCGCAGACGCAAAGTTGAACATCACCAAGGGCAAGGACACAATTGCCACCGTTCCCGCTCAGGTCAACTCGCCGGATGCAAACCACGTCCGCGATGGCTACGGCAGCAGGACCGAAGCCGATGGCAGCAAGTCTCTAACCACGATCTATGTTGGCGGCAAGAACATTGAACTCGGTCAACCGGCCGCCGCAGCAGCCACACCTGCTCGCTAACTCTTAGCAGCACTCCGTGTGAGAGAGGGTCCGTCGAGGGCCCTCTCTTTTTTTCTTCCCAGATCCATTCGCGAGATATACCGCTTCGCGTCGCCGCATCGGGCATCCCGCTTTGAGCCTCGCCCGCGTATCGTCTCCCAATCTGTGGCATCCAATGGGGGTGGCTGGCGGATATGCGTCAGCACAGTCGAGTCTACATGCCCACTCTCGCGCGTCTACCCAACACGCCGCTCTCCGTACTTGATCTCGCCCATGTGCGTCAGGGCGGCACCGTCGAAGAAGCATTTCGCAATACCCGCGCCCTGGCGCAACACGCCGAATCGTTGGGTTACAAGCGGTTTTGGCTCGCGGAGCATCACAACATTGCTGGTGTCGCCTGTTCCGCCACTTCCGTTCTG
>DATAPT010000136.1:0-3054 GCA_036265065.1 Candidatus Acidiferrales bacterium
AGCCCGAGCGCCAGTATTGCCATTCCCATCCGCTTCATCCGTCCTCCTAGAGTGAACGACGAGCGTTGGTTTGGCGCTCATGTTCCACCCTAGACGGTAACCGATGTCCCCATTCCCCCGCAAGCTTTCGCTCTCGTGAGCTTCAGGAAAATACATGTTCATACTTTTAGGTTTTATGTACATACCTGATACAATAAGGTTTGGAGGGATTTCGATGAGGGCTGCCAAATCTCGAATGCGGCATAAACATTACCGGCTGGATTCCAGTAAAATTTCGCGCGCGCAAAAAGTTCTGAATGCCGAAACTGAGACGGAAACTATCGACCGCGCTCTGGACATCGTTATCTCCGAGCACAAGAGAAATCAACTCGCTTGGCAAGCCAATCAACGTTTTCTCAAAAGCGGCATTGAGCTTAGAGACGCGTACGGCAAGGCAACCGAGTAAGTGGCCGCTTACCTATTCGATTCTTCCGTCTACATCAATGCCTTTCGTGGAAATCATGAATCGCTCGCCGCACTTCAAACACGGCAGCACTCGACAAATCCGGTTTGGCTTAGCTCCGTGGTCTTGGAGGAATTGTTTGCCGGTGCGGGACCGAAGGGCCTCAAGGTCGTGGAGCAACTGCAACGAGACTTCGAAAAAGCGCGACGTATACTCGTGCCCGCGCTAACAGATTGGGCTGAAACCGGCAAAGTTTTACGGCGTCTTGCCATCAAGTATGGTTATGAACAAATTGGGAGAGCACGTCTCACCAATGACGCCCTTATCGCAACAAGCGCCGGTCGAGTTGGGGTTACAGTTATCACAGCCAATGCCCGTGACTTCGCCAGATTGTCTGAATTCGCCGCTTTCACATGGTCAATTCCTCATTAGTTTTGACCTCGGCTCATCCGAGTGTTCGATGCAAATGCCCATCAACCTAAGTCAGGATTAGAATGCAGGAATTTTGTGGTGCCGGCGTCCCGCGGCAGGTTTTCATTTTGTGCCGTCCCGGCGCAAACCCGCTGGCGGGACGCCGGCGCCACCCCCCTCCCCTCGTGCAAATCCGAATTTTGTGGCAAAGTAGACTCCTCTGATGCCCGAAACCGAAACCTCCTCAAACGCGGGACGCGTAGCTTTTACCTATCCCGACTTCACCCTTTATCAATTGGCGCGATTCCTGATCGTTGCAGGGCTCGAGATGCAATCCGTCGCAGTGGGCTGGCAAATTTACGAAATTACGCATCGCCCTTTGGACCTCGGCCTCGTCGGGCTGGCTCAGTTTTCCCCCGGCATTCTGCTGTTTCTCGCCACAGGGCATGCCGCCGATACGTTCAACCGCCGAAAATTGCTGATGGCCTGCTATGCGGGTTTCGGCGTGTGCTCCTTGCTGCTACTCATCTACGCCATGAGCGGATTTCATGCCGTGCTGCCCATGTACGGCATTGTCGTTTTGCTGGGCGTGGTGCGCTCATTCAATAATCCGGCCAGCCGTTCCCTCTTGCCGCAAATCGTCCCTGAAGAACATTTGCAGAACGCCATTGCCTGGAACAGTTCCGTAAACCAGGGCGGCACAATCCTCGGCCCGTCCCTCGGCGGACTGATCTACGCCGTCGCGAAAGGCCCCGCGGCGGTCTACACCACGTCTATGCTGGCCGCCGCGGCCGCAGCCTTCCTCATGTCACAAGTAAAATTGCGCGCCCGAGCCCGGTCGAAGGAACCTGTCAGCCTCAAATCCGTGCTGGCTGGGCTTCACTACATCCTGGAAAAGAAAATCATCCTGGGTTCCATTTCGCTGGACCTCTTCGCCGTCTTGCTGGGCGGAGCCATTGCGCTGCTGCCTGTCTTCGCCGCGGAAGTCCTTCGAACAGGTCCCTGGGGCTTGGGATTGCTGCGCGCATCGCCTGCCATCGGCGCGGGCAGCATGGCGCTGCTCCTCGCGCACAGGCCGTTCCGCAGCCGCGCGGGCGTCACCATGCTGTGGTGCGTCGGCGGCTTCGGCGCTTTCACCGTGCTTTTTGGAATATCTCGGAGCCTGGTCTTGTCGATGATCGCACTGATGCTGGTCGGTTCCATGGACATGGTCAGCGTCGTGGTTCGCTCCACACTCGTGCAGCTGGCCACGCCGGACGAAATGCGCGGACGCGTCAGCGCCGTCGAAATGATTTTCATCGGCGCTTCCAACGAAATCGGCCAATTCGAATCAGGCTTGACCGCGCAGTGGTTCGGAGCCGTCCCCGCCGTAATCATGGGCGGAGTCGGCACATTATTGATCACCGCGCTGTGGGCCTGGAATTTCCCCGAACTCCGCCGCGTAGAAAAACTAAGCTCCCTAAGGCCTTAGCCATTGTGATGCCGGCGTCCCGGCGGCGGATTTTCCTGGCGTAACAAAAAAATCGCCGGCAAGCTGCCGGCGCCACAATAATCTGTGTTTTTTTACCTTCACCCATTCACAATTGCTGAAACTTCTCGATAGAAATTCCGAGTTGGCGCAAGATCTTGAAAAAGAGCGGTGGCCCAATCTCACGACCCGCATGGAGCGGTATTGTAACTGTACGACCGTCAGGATGATTCCAGCGTTCGTGACTGCCAGTTTGGCGGGTTCGAAGAAATCCAAGCTTCCGGGCCGCGGATTGGAATTCACGCGCCGTGGCGCTAGGCATGCACAATTTCCGTTGTATCGGCGGGTAATGCGAGGCCCTTTTCCGAGTACTCCTCGGAAACCATCTGAAACACTGCGTTAAGTTCCTGAAGAGCTTCTTCCCTGGTGGGCATCAGGGCATAACATCCCGAGATGGCTGGAATTTCCGCAACCCAGGATCCATCCTCTTGCTTATAAAGAACAATTTTGTAATTTTCGAGGGTCATCCAAAGCCCACCTCAAAATTGAGTCTAGCATAAACGAGGGATGACTAATCGTTCAAGATCTACGTCCTTCCACCGGTTTTCGGGCTTAACAGGCTACTGAATAAAGGCCTTGCTCTGTCATTCTGAGCGAAGCGAAGAATCTCACTTCGATTTAAGTATAGGAAAAGAAACAAGGAGAGATTCTTCGCTTCGCTCAGAATGACAGC
>DATAPT010000137.1:0-3813 GCA_036265065.1 Candidatus Acidiferrales bacterium
CCCGCACCTGGCAGGCGAGAATTTTCCCATCTGCTCATCTGCGGATTCGACGGAGCCCATTGGGCAGAATGGTTTCTTCTGCGCAGCGCGGTCGAACTGGCAGAAAACGCCACGATCGTGCTCGAAGAACCTCGAGAAAACTTTTTCGATGTCGATCTTTGCTGGATTGGCTCCTGGGAGGAACTCCATGGAGAAGCCCAACGCGCACCGAGAGCGAACGCCGCGCTCGGTGACTCGCTTTTCAGCGAAATGGAAATGCGCGGAGGCGCGGAAACGGCGAGGCGTCTTGATTTTTTGATCGGCACAAATTTTTCCGAACAAGCCGAAGCGATCACGCGACAATGCGTTCGCTATTTAGCGGATGAAAAATGCAGGCGGCTCGGCGTGATTTTTCCGGGCAGCGGAGCCTTGCCGCGGCTGGTCGCGAGCTCGCTGGAGCGGCTTGAAATCCCGCATAACGACGGGCTCGGCCATATTGTGCCCGGCATTTTCGAGTCGGCAGAGTGGCAGGCTTGGATCGAATTGCAGCGCGCGCCACGGCTTAATTCCTTTCTGCGTTTTCTAAATGCGTTGCGTGACCCAGCGGTCGTATCGCCCAAAATCAGCCGGCAAGTTTTCGAAAAGGTTCTACACGAAAGTTACAAGGAGGTATTGCTGGACGATCTGGAACTGCTGCGCGAATTCTGTGCGGCCCGCGCAGACGATAAATCCCAGGCGACGGCCGAAGCTTTGCGCGCGCTGCCGTTTCTCTCGCCGGGCGCCACCTTCGCACAGTTTCTGGAGCAGACTTACGCTGCGCTCGATCATCTTGAATGGAAGCAACACGCGCTCCAGCTCATTAAGGTCGCGCATGACTGGTCGCAGAGTCTCGATGCCAAATTTCCGCGTGCGCTTTTTTTGCGCTGGCTGGAAGAAGCGGCTGCGACGTCAGATGCCGCGCGCTCAGCCGCAGGCGATCACCCATATGCGCGCGTGCAATTGCTAACAGTGGCGTCCGCCCAAAATCAGGAATGGTCGCACCTGATCTTTGGCGGCTGGAATGAAGAGGCGTGGCCGCCTCCGGCCGGCGCTGAATTCGCACGTGCCGAGGAAATTCATGCTTTCAATCGTAGCGTGCAAAAGCTCAACAAGCGCGCCGCTCGCCAGGGAAGCCAGGGCGAGGGCCACACCAGTGTTCGCGGAAACCATTCGCTTTATCTCGGCCCCAGCGAGCAACGCATGATCGCGCTGCGACAATTCAATGCGCTCCTCGAATCGGCCAGTGAAGGCGTGACGCTCACGGCCAGTCTGGTGCAAGAAGACACGCCGGAACGCTTCTGGAATCCGAGCGAATGTTTCACCGGGCTTTATTTCAAAACGCGACGTGCGCCGCTCACCCAGACGACGTTAAAAAATCTCCAACGCGCGACGGCGCTGTTGCCCAAACCTGCGCACATAACGACGGATGTGCAGCAAACGCTGATCGCATTCAACGCGCGCCGTGACTCATCACAACCCGTCGGCGAATATGATTTCGCGTTACGATCGAACGCGGCGGATCGACCAGTCCCGACGCTGAGTGTAACCGATCTTCAACGAATGCTTTCGTCGCCAGCGATTATTTGGATGAAACGTTATCTCGGTGTGGAAGCACCGGAGGACGTCGTGAATCCGTGGGCGGCGACAACCGGTAAATGGGTGCACCACTGGCTGGCGAATATTATTGAAACGCGGGACGGAAAAATTTTCTCCGCTTTTCCGGACCTGGCAAAGATCGACGAGCGCATTCAGTTTGCGGCGGAAAAGGGGTGCGCGGCACTTCGGCGCCTTTGCGCCTTGGTAGGCAAGGTCGTCCCTGATTGGTGGACCTCGGGTTGGTTGAATGCGCGCTATCTCGCGCGGCACCTCGGCGCCAAAATCGAAGCGGCGAAAGATTGGAATTGGATGGCGACGGAGTTGGGCGTCGGTCATGAAGGCGCGGTGAAAATCGCCGATGGCGTGGAGCTTCAGCTTCGCGGCCAGATCGATTTGGTGCTCGCGCAAAATGACGCGGCTAGCTTCGCCGGACAAAAGATTTGGATTATCGATTATAAAACCGGTTCAGACAGGGAACTGAAGACCTCCGATCTGCACGATAATCTGGTCAGAGGCACAAGCTTGCAGCTAGGTCTTTACGCGCTAGCCATGCGCGAACTCGGCGCTGCCGAAGTGAGCGTGAGCATCATTTCGCTGAAGGTCAAAACCGTAGCGCCACAATTGTCAGTGGACGATCTCGCACCCCATACTGACGTCTTTGCCGATCTTGCCGAAATGCAGCGCACCGGAATTTTCGGAATGAAAGGTGAAATCCGTCCGGCATTCGGTTATAGCGCGCCGTACCCGGTAGCGACGTTGCCGATCGACAACGATATTTTGGAAGACAAATGGGCGCTGACGCATCCCGCGCTCGTTCTTGAGAAAGAGGAGTGGGAAACATGGTGAAGCCGCGCGACGAATCTGTACGCGCTCGTTTTGCCAGCGAATTGGACCGCAATTTTTCTGTAGTCGCATCGGCGGGTTCCGGCAAAACCACTGGGATCATCGAACGCATTTTGTCGATCGCGCGTTCGCCGAACGCCGCGGAAATTTTGCCACGTCTGGTCGTCGTCACCTTCACCAATCGTGCGGCGGACGAAATGCAACAGCGCACCCGACAAGCTCTGCTCCAGGAAAATTTGGGACAGGAAGTGCAGACGGCGTTCAACCGCGCCTTCTTCGGCACAATTCATTCGTTCTGCATGAAACTCCTGACCGATTTCGGTCATTACCTTGGTCTGCCTGCGCCGCTCGAGTTAGTCGAAGACGACGAGGACCTCTGGCAGGAGTTTGCGCAAAACCAAACTCGAATTGCCAAGTCGTTAGGCGAAAAGGATCGGGCAATGCTCCTGCGTTTTGTGCAGGCGCGCGACCTCATGGAGTTGGCCCGACGCGCGCGGTCGGCTGTTTTGCAAATGCCAGGGCTGTCGCCTAGTCCGCGGCCCGATTTCGCTGAGATCTACTCGCAATCGGCGAAGGGAAAGGGCAACGACAATATCGCCAGATCGCAGGCGGAATTGCGTGAATGGGAAAAGCGTTTCGGCAGCGACTGGGAATATTTGCGCTGGCCGGTTTGTTTCACGGCGCCAAACGCCAGGTTTACTCAGCTCTGGCAAGAAAAATTTGCGCCTTTGCGAAAGTGGATCTGCGCCGCCGCCACGGGCGTCGCTGCAGAGGTGCAGCGTGATTATCTCAATTTTCGACTCGATCGCGGGCTGGTCACTTACGACGATCAAATCGCGCTCGCGGAAGAGTTGCTGCAACATGCGGTCGCCGGACAGAGGATTCGAGAAGAAAGTTTTCGTGTCATCCTCGACGAGGCACAAGACACGCAGCCGCCGCAATTTTCGGTGCTGCTGGAAGTGACGCGCCCGCTCGAAGCGAAGGGCCTTTGGTTGCAAGATCGACATTTAGGGCCGCGGCCGGGCCACTTCTGTATGGTCGGCGATTTCCAGCAATCGATTTACTGGCAGCGGGCAGACTTAAATTATTACCGAGCAGTCCATGAAGCCCTCATTGCCGACAAAAATGGTGAGAGCCTGGAATTCGCCGTCACATTTCGGCTGGACCAGAAGCAGCTCGATTTCGTGAACGAAACTTTCCGCGAGATTTTGAATAACAAGGATGGACAGGTGCGCTTCGTCGAATTGCAACCGCGGCCGAACATTCTTCCAGGGAAAGTCCTTCGCGTGCCGCTCGCGACAGAAATGTTGCCGGCAGGAAAAAAACTCAAGGACTACCAAAAGGCACGAATCGAAG
>DATAPT010000138.1:0-13062 GCA_036265065.1 Candidatus Acidiferrales bacterium
TCACTCGCGCCAACACTTCCACACGTCGCAATTCCCTCAAGCTCATCTCGATTCTCCCCATCCGGCCTCCTTCCGAGGCCGTTCATTAGGGGACATTTCTATCGAGGAGAAAAGGGGACATTATCATCGAGGTTCAACACGCAGGGAACTGGCCCGCAGCCGTTCCATTTTGAATCAATCGGGTGCCCCGCGGAGGAGGATGAGCTTATTTTTACAAATATTTTACTCTGCAGTTAGTACAGGGTTGACAAGTAAAGTGACGCGTCATAGTCTATGGGGCATTTTGTTTGGAGCTGCTACAGCAGAATATCTTGAGTGACATTCCACAATTTGATAATCCCCGGCAAGGCGCTCGAGTCGTCTTGCGGGTCCCAGTAGAAATTCGCGGCGTGGCGGCGGATAAAACTGTGATTGAAGAGTCCACGTACACGGGCGTCGTCGGCGTGCAGGGGGCGATGATCTGGGTATCGAAAGCGCTGCAAATAGGGGCTGAAGTGGAGCTCACCAACCGCTTTTCGCAGCGCACGGCCAAATTTCGAGTTGCCTGGGTGAAAGAGCCGCAAGGCACGGAACTTTGGGAGACAGGCGTGGAATCCCTGCGTCCGCTGGATGATTTTTGGGGGGTACGATTTCCGCCAAAGGGTAATATCTGATAGGTAACACCCCGCGTTAAAGTTCCTGGATTAGTGATATACTGCCCGCAAGTTTTTTCTCTGCAGAACGGCAACTTCACGTTTCCGATCAAAGCCGTTCGCATCTGGAGGTCATCTTGGAACCGCCCCGCATGATACTTCTCAATATGCTTATGATTTGCTGGATTGTGATCACGATTGTTCTGGTTGCGCTGGTGGTGTACCGCGGAACCCTTTCATCGAGAGAAGACGATCAGATCTTCATCGATGCGGCCGAGCAGCATCATTACGATGAACAGATCGCGATTATTGCCCAAATGACGCGTTTGACCAAGCCGATTATCGCTCTCTCGGTCTTGTCCGGCGCTCTCTTGCTGGCAAGCGCGGGAGTCTGGATCTATTCAGGGTTCATGAGCTTCTAGGGTTTGCCGGCAGGCTGTGGAGGCACGGTCGAGGGCGCGGGCTCCGGAGCCGTGGAGTCCACGATCGACGAATGGTTGAGTGTAATCAGCCACCTATCCGTCTGCTTGGCGAGGCACATCGTCGTATGTCCGCGAAATTGAACCACCATGCCATTCATCTGCGCCGCGTAGGTAAATTGATACGTGGCCCAGGCGGAATTTCCATTCACCTTGATTAGGGTATTCGTCCGGTCCATGCGGGCGGCGCTGATCTGGGCGCGCTGTGCCTGGTAGGCCTTCAAGAAATTGTCCCACCCGATGACCGGCGGTTCCCAGCCGCCGCTTACAACCACGACATCCTCCGCATAGTATTTATGCAGGTTTTCCGTGTCGCCGATTTGCCAGTATCCGAGCGCCTCGCCGATGGTCCGATCAATGATCTGCGAATCGGGGCCGAGCATTGCAGCTTTCATTTCTGCTGTTGGATCGGGAGTCGGAACGATTTTGTTTTTATCTTTTTTTTGAGCCCCTGCGGGGATTGCAACGGCCATCAGAACGGCGGCAACAATCCACAAACGAAAAAAATTAACGTATTTCGCCAAGCCTTGTTCCATGTCTACTCCTCGCAGCTGAAGATAGCACGAAGATTATGCCTACAAACGGGAATCGGCCCGCAATGTGCTTTGCCTGTTCATGGCTGGCTTTTAGGGAAAATGATTACTTGAAGCGCGTTTTGCGGACCACATCGAGACCGAAGGTTCCGTTTTCATCGCGCAGAGCGACCACAGAAAATTCGCGATTGATCGTATATTCGATTTGAATCACTTGATACTGCGTGGTGGTGACGTCCGTAATATAGGTGATCACCAGGCCGCGCGTGACCTGCTGCTCGATCGTGACGCTGGCAATCGAGTTTTGCTGTGTATTCAACGTGGCCACGGATGGGCCGACGCTGAAATGGCTGATCCCGAAAAGGCGCTGAATGCGCCCGCCAAGCTGGCTGGAAATTGCTTCAGAAAGCAGCGTGGAGGCGCCTGCACTAGAGTTTTGCCCGGAGACGGTTCGCGCTGCGCTCTCCTCCCCTGTTTGGCCGAGGGCGAGCAGTTCGATGATGTCACTCGAAGGCAGTGGCGGATCGGACCGGTACGCCAGAGTGAGCCGGCTGGCAGGGCCAGTAAAATCAAGAGTGACTTCGTACTGGCGGATCGTCGTAGTTGCTTCCACGTTCATGACGGGATCGAGCCGAAATGGATTGGCGAAATTAATATCCCCGCGGGCGATGGTGTATTGATTGCCGCGAAAACTCATTTCTCCGCTCAACAAATGGATGTGCCCGAGCAAAATCGGATGCTCCCACGTTCCGCGCAGGCGAAGACTGGCATCGGTTTGCAGGTGCGCGCCGGCCCATTCCATCCGGGAATCTGGACTGGAATCCGCCTGAACATCGAATTGCAAATTTTGGAGAAAAGAAGAAGCGGTGCTGGGCCCGCTTGCGGGTTCCTTGGACGAAGCCATGATGCCAGCTATATCGAATCCCTCGGCCATCAACAAACGATCGACGGTGATTCGTCCAGAGAGCGTAGCGGCTTGTGCGTTTCCGGAAAGGCGCAAGGTTCCGCCCACGAGCCAGCTCATACCAACCGGGTAGCGAACCCGGATTTGATCGGAATGAGCATTGAGGACGTAATTCAGCGGGCCGCCGCCATAGGCAACCGTGCCGCCGATGGACAGGTGGCCGCCGCCGCTTTCCGCGACCACATTGTCAAACACCATGCGATTGACGTCAAAATTAAAATCACCGGTTACATTGCTAAGACCAGCTGGAAAATCTCCAAAACGCAACATTGCCCCCTCAAGGTGAACCTTTCCATTGAATCGAGGGGTGGCGACCGTGCCGGCAACCGCGGCATTAATTTGTGCGCGACCGCTTGCTTCGAGTTGAGGATAAAAACTGGAGAGCAATTGAAGGCTGACCGCGCCATCGAGGCGCAAATTGAGGGCCTGGTCTTGCGCGAAATGCGCCGAACCTGTCAGGTGAAAGTCCGTATCCGTTCCGCGAAGATTTGCCTGCTCGATGCGCACTTCGTCACGCCGGTAGGTCAAACGAATCGGGCCCACATTTTCGAGTTTCACGGTTTTATATTCGAACGTTAAGCGGGAAAGGTTCGATTCCACAGCAAGCGTTTCCGGGCGACCGCCAAAGCCGGCCACGTCAAACTGGCCATCGACCAGGCTGGAACCCTCCAGGCGGGGAAGATGAAAGGCCGAGACCAGAAATGGATTGAAGTCGATGCGTTGGGCAATCACTTGGGCACTCACCGGGTAATCGCCCTGGAGACCGATATCCAGTTTGCCCGCAAGTTTTCCGGAGGCCATGGCTGACTCGATGGTGGCTTGCAAATGTTTCCCGTCCGAGTCGGCCTTGCCATCGAAACTTCCCACGACATCATCGCCAAGTTTTAGATCGATTAAACGAAGCGTGGCGTGAAGCTCCGGAGCACGCAGCGGTCCCTGCCCGTGGGCTTGCACATTGAGGCGGCCGGCAATGGGAAGCCGCGCCGATTGAATTTGAGCAATGGATTCAAGCGGAATTGCAGCGCCAGTGAAATCAAAAGTCGCCTCTCCTGAATCCGTGTGGTAATCCAGATTGCCCGTAACGATTCCCGCCGCGGCGCCCGGAGAATTCGGCGCCAATCTCACTTCAGCATTGGCGATGCGCACTTCCCCTGAATGCATGGACAACTGCCCGCGAGCGCGTTCAAAGCGCCAGGTTCCCGCCTTGGCGTTCGACAAATCGAACAGGCCGTTAAATTCCGGTTGGGCGCGTGTTCCTTTCAAATGAAATTGTCCGGTCAGAACGCCGCTCGCATCGTAGGAGGTGCCCAGCATTTTTTGGAGGTCACCCGTATCGATGCGCACAAGGTTTACGTCAAAGGTCCATTGGCTTTCCGGATTGAAGCCCCAGTTGTCCAGGTTGAGTGCCAGTTCCAGATCGGCTGAAGATTGCCCCCGGCGAGCGCGCGTTCGCTCCAGATGTAATTCGGCGGGCGAATACGTCATTTCCCCTTCCAGATCGTCCCAGTAATAGGGACCATAGCTCGCGTCCGTTCCCTTAAAGTGTCCGGCAAATGTGGGCCCATCCAGGGGGCCGAGCAAACGACCCTCCCAATGAAATTGGCCTTTCATGATTTCCGGAGCCGAATCAGGGCCGCGCAAGCGATTAATAAAATCATCCCATAAAGTCAGATTACTGGTATCGACGGTCAGGTCCAGCGAAGTATTAATCATGCTCAGGTCGCCGTGAAATTGAATGCGGCTTGTGGGCGTGGTGATTTCACCGGGCGAAAGTTCGAATTCATTGCGGTCCATGTTAAAGATAAATTCAAAATTTGCGGCGGTGGGGATGGAGCCCGGCGCGGGATTTTCCGAAGGCGTCCAAACAGAAGATCCTTTCGAAACCACATGCTGGAAATCGGCGACCCATGTCGTGGTCGCGTCCACATCCATGCTGCTGTCCCAATGCAAAGGGTTGATGGGCAAGCTCGGGTTGTCTTCCGTGGCAAGGGCCTGGCGCAAACTCAGGCCGCGCACTTTCGATTCGGCTCGGAATTCCATTTTCGCCAGATTGACGGACACATGGCTCATGACTTTTCCGCCAATCAACAAAGCTTCGAGATCCGGCAAATCGATGGCCTTGTCGTTTGCGTGATAGCTGCCGTGAGCGGAAATATTTCCGGGATGAAACCACTGGTATTTCATGTTGATGCGGTCAGCGGAATAACGGCCCGTAAAATCCATCCGCTCGGTCGAGTAATTTCCTTCGCCTACAAAATCAACATGCCCGCCGGGCAAGTCTCGCTGCCGCAGAATTGGCCAAAGATCTTCCAGGCGCAGCTGACCGCGATAGCGCAACGTCCAGTCGGGCTGCGCGAAGCTGGCGAGGTTTGCCTGCGCGTCAATTTCTCCGGCGGGAGATTTCCATTGCAACTGCGTAACGGAAAATGAGGTCTGGCGCAAAGTGAAATGGCTTGTGAAGCTGGTGCTGAATGGCAGGTTGCGCAAAGCGGAGATTGTAAATTGTTGCCAGCTCAACTGGCCGAGGTAAACCGGGAGCCCTCCTTCAGTGACATAATTCATCGCGAATTCAAGATGCCCCCCATTGGCTTCCAGCGGGATTCGCCTGTCATTCCAAATAATTTCGCCTTCACCAAGATGCAATTGTGCAATTTTCAAATCGAACAGATTGTGCAAATCCGTGGGGCCAGAGCTGGATGGAATCTTGGGTCCCGGAATATTCGTGGAACCGTCTTTCTCCACCTGGACGTTGGCCGAGAAGCGGGACATTTCTACATTGGAAAGCGAAATCTTACGGCCCCAGAAGGAATCGATGTTGATATCGAAACTCAATATATCCGCGTGAAAAAGCGGCGGGCTTCCCGCCGCTTCGCGCCCGTGCAGGGTCAATCCGTCAAAGCGGACGGCGAGCTTTCTCCACGTGATGTGAAAATTTCCGAGCTCTACTCGAGCGCCTGTCGTTTTTTCAAGTTCCTCCACAATCGTCCGACGCGCCCACCGATCCGCGAATCCAGTGGCTATCAAATAGGTAATCGCCAGGGCGAGGATCAGCGCAAGGCCGACGAACAGACCCAGCCCGTGTTTCAATCCGAATTTTCGCTTCGTTCCATTCATGCCAGACGGCCCGGACAAGCGGCTACGGGTTGCCGTTCTGAGTTTCGAGTTCAATCTTCAATCGCGATTTTGTATCGTCCAGCCATTTCGAGGTCATCGTGCTGATTCCGCGCTGAACGAGCAATTCCCGAATCTCTTCTTCCACCGAAGAAAGTGCCGGCGCGGGCTGATGTTTTTTTGCAAGCTCGGGCAGGAACTCTTGTTTGTAATACGTTTCGATATCGGCGGCTTCCACCGGAACGGAAGGGCGAAATTTGTAATCGACGTAGCGCTCATCATAAATCTGCCTGGTCAGCAGTTGTCGCACCTGATTATCGGAAATGCCCAAATCTCTAAGTCGGGCCTGGTATTTTTCCGCATTGGGAAATTGGCTTACGAGCCGGGCCATTTCCCGATCGACCTCGAATTGCGCGGGTTGCGGAAAATGAGAAGCGTCGGCCTCGGTCGCAACCACCCATTGTTCGATCAGTTCTTTCAAAAGTTTATCGTCGCTCTCCGCCTGGCCGTCGACCAATTGTTGGAACGCACCCAGCTCGCGCACCTGGCTTTGCAGAATAATGTCGTCTTCGATTCGCGCAACAATGCGATCCACCACGCGCTGAGGCTGAGGCAACGGCGGATGTGCGAGCGCTTGCGGCGCCTGAGCCGCCACAAATAACAAGACGAAAATGATTTTCACCGCACGCATCAGAATGTCGTCCCCAGATTAACGAAAAATTGGAATGACGGAAGCCGTGTGGTGGATGTCAGGCAAGCCGACGCAGGCACGCCTGGGCATGTCCCTCCGCTTTGAATCAAATATTTTGCAGGATCCAGTTGATACCCAAGATCGAGAGCCACGGGGCCAATAGGAGTGCCGTAGCGAAACTCAAATCCAACCGTGTGCGAGAAATAATTCATATCGTTCGTGCAATTCGTCAAACAAACACTGGGATTGGCGGGATCGAAAGTGGGAGCCGGAGGCGCGGTGCGAAATGACATTCTGCGAATGCTGGGAAAAACGTTTCCCGCGTCGTAAAAAACCGCGCCGCCCAACCGGTCGCCAATCAACGGCAGGTGCATGGGAAAGCGCAAATCCTGGTTGAAAATAATCTCTGACTGTCCGCCAATCGGAAACCCTGTAAATGGATCGCGGGGGCCGGCCTGGTTGAGGGCGAATCCGCGTATGGTCGTGCCGCCGCCGGCAAAGAATCGTTCGGGCAACGGAATATCCGTGGAAAGCGATTTGCCGTAAACCGTCTGAATTCCAAAACGCGTGGAGCGCGCAAAAACCAGGCGCCGCCCGATTGGATGGTACGTTGAATTTTGCAGGTACACACGAATAAAGTTCGCGGAAGAACCGATGGCTCTAGCTGCGAGGCTTACATCTATATTTTCGAAATCGCCGCGGGTTGGGTCAGACGGACTATTGCGGCGATCTCGCAGCCAATCGACGTCGAACTCAGAGACCTCCGTGCTCTGGCTGAACAACGGAATTTCTTCGACGGCAATTTTCAGGTTGCTGGCGACCACGTGGCGATAGACGTACCGGTAAAGGATCTTGCTCGTCGGGGAAAGCTTTTCCGCCAAGCCCGCCGAGGCTTCCGCCCGCCGGGAATCGAATGTTTGCACGTCGCGCGATGTTTCGTAAAACGTGGAAAGCTGCAGGCTGAAATTGGGGGAGGCGAAATAATTGGGCGCAATGTAAGTCAACAAAGCGCGGCCCTGAATGGTGCTGGCGCGCGCCTTGAATGAAAGTGAATCGGCGCGGCCTGTCAAATTCGCTTTGGTAAGTTCCAGAGTGCCACGCGGAGCAAAGTTCAGCGATACAACTGCGGCGTTGGTCGAACTTCCCAATCGTTGCGCTTCAAATCCAAGGCCGTAGGCAATGGTGTAGCGCTTGGCTTCGTCAACCATCACAACGATGGTCTTATTTTCGTCCAGGCCCTCGGGATTTTGCGGCGCAATGGAAACGCGACTGAAAATTCCCAGGTTATACAACTTGCGTTGCGTTTCGACCACCGCGCCTTCACTCAGCGGCTCGCCCGCTTTAATACCCACCTCGCGCGAGATTACACCTGGCCGGGTATGTTCGTAACCGCCGAGGAGAACTCGCGCAACAAGAACCTGAAGCCCTTCGGTAATGTGGTAGCTCAGGCGAACGGTAGGACCAACATTCGGCGTGGCCGGAGGAATTTTCTCAACATTGGCGGTGAACTGCGCTTCCGAAAAGCCTTGATCGTAGTAGGTCGCGAGAATATTGTCCCGGTCAGACGACACGTTGAATTCAGAATAGGGCTGGCCTTTGGAGGAGCCAACCACACCCAGAAGTTCGTCCTTACTCAGTTGAGAGTTGCCATCGATCGTCAGGCTGGCCACACGGGTTTGCAAGCCCTCCTTGACTTCAAACGTAACGGAGAGATCTCCGTTGTGTCCGCCATAATTATCGACAAGATCGCTCTGCACCTGGCATTGTTCAAAACCGTTTGCCTCGTACAGAGTGCGGATGGACGCGACGTCGTCTTGCAGCAACTCAGTGGAATAATGTCCCGGCGAAGCATACGCCGCGGGCTGAATTTTCAGCCGGCCCCGGAGAAGATCGGAACTGAAGTATTTATTTCCGTTGAACTCTACTTTTACCAGCCGATGATGATCTCCGCGATTTACCTGGTAGGTTACGACGCTCGCGGCACGGTGGTTTGTGTTTCCGGTTTTTCCGGCGGGAGCTTCCGCAACTGTGTAACTGACTTGAGTGTCAAAATATCCGGCGCGCTCAAACCAATCACGTAAGGAACGCCGGCCTTCCTGAAGTAAATCCTGGTCCACCGCGCCTTCCTGATAAATAGGAATTAGCTTGCGCAAATTCCCCGTGGAAATTCTGGCGCCTTCCACTGCGACGCGGACTTCCAAACCGGCATACATCGCGAAATTCAAGGGCACACGGTTCGTTTTTGGGTCGTAAGTGCCGCGATGGATCGTGACGCGGGCTCCCAGAAAATTGTTTTGCGTCAGCCATTTTCGTGCGCGGTCCGACACTCGATTTAACCGCTCCACCGTAATTTGGCCTCCCTCGCTGATCTTGAGGTGGTTGCGGAGGTCCTGATCCGGAAATTCAGTTTGGTTTTGAATGGTAATCGCCCCGACGCGCGCCCGGGGGCCTTCCATCACGTGAACTACGATATCGATCTGTTGGGTTTGGGGATGCGGAGTCGTAGTGTAGGTGAGTTTGGCCTGGTATTCTCCGTCGTCTTCGAGGGTTTGGCGGAGACGGTCCAGCGCATCCTTCATGTCATTTATCCGGAAAGGTTCTCCCACATTCAGGCGCAGCGCGGAAAGCGCCAGCGCCTCGCCAGGAGGTTCGTGCAAGCCATCGATTTGCACGCGGCTAATAAAAAGATTCTGGCGCACAACGAAATCCAGGCGTACGCCTCCAGGGACATCCGCGAGTTCGGCGCGCAAATCTGCATATTTTCCCGAGCGAAACAGTTCTCGAAGACTCGCGCTTTCCGACTCCGTCGAATACGTTTGGCCGGGCTGAATCTTTAATTTAAATGGATTTTCTTCAAGGACAGCGCCGGACTCGCTGACCACCCGCACGGCAACTACGCGCGGCGGCTCGCCCGCAAGCTCGTTCTGCGCGGCAAGAGGGCTCGCGCAGAGCATCCAGAACGCCGCCAGCCATGCTGCGACGCGTATAAATGAGCAGTGAACGATTAGCATCTCTCTTCACAACAGAGCTAGGGTAGCATAGTCGATGCTGTCGTTTTGGCGCGAATTAGGCGCGGCTCGCGGAAATCTACACATGATTTCCATGCGTGGCGCCCGCAAGTTATGATGGCATCCGGACGGGAAGGGTTTCAGCCTGTCCGGTTTTTAGATTTCTATTGCTTCGAAATTATTCAAAGTAAGCCAGGCTGTAAGGGTGCGGAAAAACTAGCACCTTGTCATTCCGAAGGGCGGCTTTTGCCCGAGGAATCTGCTGTTTCTTGCAGGCCGAGAAGAAAAGCAGATCCCTCGCTTCGCTCGGGATGACAAAAAGTACTTTTTCCGCAGCCTGTGAAGCTTGTCCTACTGGCTTGGGAATCGGAGATACGCTCAGGTCGATGGATTCCAAAACTTACGAACGGTATTCGCGGCAAATTCTTTTCAGCGAAATAGGCGAGGCTGGCCAGACGCGCCTGCTCGAATCCTCAGCCGTGATGGTGGGATGCGGGGCGCTGGGCACGGCGCTCGCGAATCTGCTGGTGCGCGCGGGAGTTGGCAGGCTGCGAATTGTGGATCGCGATTTTGTGGAGCCATCCAATTTGCAGCGGCAAACATTATTTGAAGAATCCGATGCGCAGGAAGCCCTGCCCAAGGCTGTTGCCGCCGAGCGGCGGTTGCGCGCCATCAATTCGGGAGTTGTGGTCGAGGGCATTGTGGCTGATTTGAGCCCTACAAACGCCGAGGAATTGTTGAGCGGATTTCCGCTCATTCTCGACGGGACGGACAACTTTGAAACGCGATTTCTTCTGAACGATGTTGCCATTCATCTGAATGTTCCGTGGATTTACGCCGCTGTGGTCGCGAGCTACGGCGTGACGCTCACGGTGCGCCCGGGAGAAACGGCGTGTCTTGCCTGCGCGCTCGAATCTGAAAGCGCGGATGGATCGCCGAAAGCTGGGACTGAGGATACTTGCGATACGATCGGCGTTTTGGGTGCCGCCGCTGGAGTGATTGCTTCGATCGAGGCCGCCGAAGCCATTAAATTGCTCACGGGAAAATCGGAATTGGCGGGTGGGCGACTGAATTCCTTTGACGTGTGGACTGGAAAATTTCAATCCGTGCGCGTGGCGCGCAATGCGGATTGCCGCGCCTGCGTTCGCCACGATTTCCGCTATCTGGAGGGCGAAGCACAGCCCCACCTGACGATGTGCGGACGCGATTCCGTGCAGATTCACGAACGCGGCCGCCAACTTGATCTATCCGCTTTAGGAAAACGCATCGCTCCCACGGTGGCCGAAGTGCGCGAGAATGGATTTTTGCTGCGCTTCCGCGTTCCACCCTATGAAATGACGGTATTCGCCGATGGGCGCGCCATCATTAAAGGTACGCAGGACACCAGCATCGCCCGCTCTCTCTACGCACGCTCTATTGGGGTTTAGTAGCACAGGCACTCCTGCCTGTGCGGGTTTTGCTCGAGTTATCAAGAGCGCACAGGCAGGAGTGCCTGTGCTACACGACTTTTTCCGCGATCTGTAAAGCCGAACTCATTTTGCTGAACTTATTTTGCGGCTAAAGCCCAGGACTCGCAATGAATTTGGAGTTCTTACACAGACTCTTCAGCCTGTGGATTTCGCATTTCTCAAAGTTCGCAAAAGTCAAAACCCACAGGCTGAAGCCTGTGCTACTTAAATCTCGCAGGGATCATTTTTGGAATGCAGGCGGGTTAATCCACGGCCCATTTCATTCAAACCTTCTTCGCCCAGCGTTTTTTCTATTCGCGGAAACACTACGCTTTCTTCCAAGCGCACATGATCGTGAAGGAGTTTTGCGAGGCTTGCCATTTGTTGCGCTTCGATTGGAATTTTTGCCGCAAGCCGCTGCTCGAACCCCAGCACAGCGGCGCGAATTTCGGCATGGTCGGCAAGGATTCGCATGACGTCGGCGTCCCGGTCAAGCCTCATGTGCCGGGAATAAGCCGGCAGCAACACTTCCTCCTCTTCGCGAAAATGCACCTGCCCCGTTTTGTGCCAGAAGTGAATAAATTTCTCGGCTTTTTTCTGAACAATCGCGGGCCGCTTCTCGATCGGGGCTTCCGCGGCACGGCGCATCTCCAGCGCCTGGATCAACGCAAAATGATGGTGCTGGCTAAGCGGATGCAGACTTAAATGGCGTTTCATGGGTTCAAATCGACCGAGTACAGTATGCAGCTACCGTACCTCAATTTACATGAAAGAATGCCCCCCTCCCCCCGAAGAACGCGAGAGGGAGAGGCCTCTAGAAAACCGTAAGGCACTGCCGCAGTTGGTTTTTGTAGCGGCCGCCCTTCTTTTCGGGCGGGCAGCTTGTGTGTGTGTGCAAATCAAATTGCAGTCGTCTGCAAAACATGATTCAAGCGCACATCAAGCAATCGCGAAATTCCAGCCGTCATTAGAATGTTGAAGAACTGTTCGGCCGTTTTTTTCGTAAAACGGGCGGAATAGACTTCCACGGTTCCGCCTCGGAATTCTGGAAGAGGGCGAACTGATTGCGATCCGGATTTAGTTCGGCGGCTAATTCTTCTTCGGTCTGAAGCCGGCCATCTCCTCGAATGTGGTCCTCGTGAATTCCGCGGTCGAGCAGCACGCGGCTGACCAGCAATCGACGGTGACAGGCAGATGGATTTTCCTCTGCGCAAAGCGTGGCCACTCTAAATTCACGGATTCCATTTTCGAGGCGTTTTAGTCCCTCCTGAAAAATGCTCGTGGTGGCCACGCGTTCATATAAAACATGTCCTTTCTGATCATAAAATTCATCGCTCTCAGGACGGCCACCGAGTTCCCGCCTCAAATAAAGGAAGCGGAAGCCAGCAGACTGGAGCCCGAGCTTCAGCGCATCTCTATCGAAATGAGTTGCGTATTTCGAGTAAGGTTGCGAATGGACGTCTACGACTACCTGGGCTCCATGTATTTTCAGCAGGCCAATAAAGTGATCCATCGTGTGGTTGGAATGCCCAATCGTAAGAACGCGCGGAGTCATCGGATCGCGATTTTCGTTTTGCGGCGACATGGCTGTACAAGGCATTTTAACACGGGAGGAATTAATTAGACGGCCAGGAGAAAAGGGTGCGAAAAATTATCCGCTGGTGCGGCCGATTGGTTGCCGGAGGGCGGCGCGGTCCAGGTTTTCACGCAGATTCATTAAGGTGAGGAACGTGTTCAGGATGCGGGCCTTCATTTCGTCGGCAAGGTGCAGGCCGCTGGTGGACGCGCGCGCGAGCATTTCACCGTTATCCGCGATGAAACCGATAATTTCCACCTGGCGGGCATGCGGCGTCTTTCCGTACACCGTTTCGCGGCGCATTTGTGCGCATTCGCTTTCGATTTTGAGCGTAAAATGGAGGACGCACAAGCGCACGGGTTCAAGCGCGGCAGGCACCTGTCCCTTGCAACCTTTTTCGCTGCATGCAACAAGCGTAGGCATTGATGGAGACACTACTCCGAGACCCTGATTGTAAGCGCCAATCACCCCAAAAATCCACATCTCGATGCAGGTTTGCGGCGAATCAGACAGCTGTCCATCAGGCCACTACCTGTACTTTATGCAGTCCGGGAAAGAAATCAGCAAACAGGCCGGGGTACAATACCGCAGTGATGGAAGCATCATAAGGACGATGGACG
>DATAPT010000139.1:0-6296 GCA_036265065.1 Candidatus Acidiferrales bacterium
CGAGGAATTCTGGCAGCAATTGTTGCGCTGGCTGGTGATGGACACGCCGGGTCGCGTGGTGGCCACGGTTCCAAACCAAATGCTGCAGGACGATGGCCGCGTGCAATTTTCCGCCGACGTGCGCGACAAAAACTTTTTGCCTGCCACGGATGCGCACGTCGAAGCGCACATTCTGGGACCGGGAGGCTCGGCGGCGCAAATTGAAATGACACCGGACCCGAATACGCCGGGCACATTTCACGCGGATTGGACGGCGGACCAGCCGGGTTCCTATCTGACGGAAGTAATCGCCACACGCGATAAAGATGAACTGGGGCGCGACGTACTGACCTTTGCGCGCACGGATGGCGTGGCCGAAAATTTTCATACCGAGCAGAATCGCGGCCTGCTCGAAAAACTTTCCGCCGAGACGGGCGGGCGTTACTGGAAGCCGCAGGATTTTTCCAAGCTGCCAAATGAAATTTCTTATTCCGACGCGGGAATAACCGTGCGCGACGCGAAAGAGCTGTGGAATATGCCGGTTGTTTTCCTGCTTCTGCTGCTGTTGCCGTCGGCGGAATGGCTGCTGCGGCGAAAGTGGGGAGTGGTTTGAGGTTTGTGTGGCATAGGCTTCAGCCTGCGCGGGGTTAGCCCTGCGAAGGCCTAAAACCGCACAGGCTGAAGCCTATGCCACACAAAGCAATACGCAACGACAATTGGTTGAGCGGCGAGGATGCATGAGAGTTAGGCGAAAATTGACGCGAAACGCAGTGCTGCTTTTCTTAAGCTGCGCGGCCTGCGCCGGGATTGGCGCACGCAGCGCCTTGGCCGCGCCTTACTACGTCACCGTCGCGGGGCTTGGCGGCGAGCCTGACTACGAGCAGCGCTTCACCGCGCTGGCGAAAGACCTCGACAAACTTTTTAAGGCCGCAGCGAGCGACGCACACGTGCACACCCTCACCGGCGGCGATTCAACGAAGGCCCATCTCACCGACACGTTGGGCCAAATTGCGCGCGAAGCAAAACCCGAAGACGAATTTATTTTGATCATGATCGGGCACGGCTCATACGACGGCGAAGTTTACAAATTCAATCTTCCCGGACCGGATATATCCGGCGAAGACCTGGCCATTTTATGCGACCGCATTCCCGCCAAGCGCCAGTTGATCGTGAACACGACAAGCGCGAGCGGCGGCTCGATTGGCGCGCTGCAAAAAGCGGGGCGCATCGTGATCGCCGCGACAAAGACCGGCACGGAGAAAAACGCCACTGTTTTCGCGCGCTATTGGGTCGATGCGCTGCGCGACGGCACTGCCGATGTGGACAAGAATGAAGCGATCAGCGCGCTCGAGGCATTTCAATTCGCGGATCGCAAAACAGCTGAATTTTATACGTCGCAGAAACGGCTGGCGACCGAGCACGCCGTGATCGAGGACACGGGCAAGAAGGAAGCCGTTCGCACTACTTCAACTGAAAATGGCGAGGGGTCCCTCGCCGCGAGTTTTGTTCTGCTGCGCATTGGCGCGGCACAGAAGGCCGCCAACGATCCGGCCAAGCGCGCGATGCTCGATAAAAAAGAAGAGCTCGAACGCAAAATCGATTTGCTGAAATACCAGAAAGCCGCATTGTCCGCGGACGATTACAAGAAGCAGCTCTCCGACGCCTTGTTGCAACTCGCGCGCGTGCAGGAGGAATTGGACAAATGATCTCGCGCGGCACACGGAGTTTAGTGCGCATATTTTTTGGCGCTGCCGTGTGCGTGGCGTGCTTCGCAGGTGCGAGCATCGCGCAGGGGGCAACTCCTGAGGATTGCCATGCGCTGCGCAAACATGGCCATCGCCCGGAAGCTGAAAAGTGCTACGAGTCGCTGACCGCCTCGCGCGATCCGTATCTTCGCGCGGAAGGTTTCTGGGGCATGGAACAGTATCAGGAGGCGAACAATCAATTCCGAATCGCCGCGGATCAATCGCCAACAAATGCGAATATTCGCGTGCGCTGGGGCCACCTGATGCACGAGCGGTTTAACAATACCGAAGCCGATAATCTTTTTGGCGAAGCGCTGCAGCGCGATCCGAAGAACGCGCAGGCCTACTATGGTCTGGCCCTCGTCAGCGCGGACGGCTTTGACAGCAAAGCGATTGAATACACGAGCAAGGCGATCGAGCTCGATCCGAAACTTTACGAAGCACACGAGCTGATGGCCAGCCTGCTGCTCGAAGATTCGGACGATGCCAAAGCATTTGCCGAAGCGGACGCCGCGCTGAAAATTTCTCCCGAAGCGCTCGATGCGATGGCCATTCACGCTGCCATCGAATTGCTGGCCGACCGCTCGCCCGAAGCGTGGCTCGAAAAAATCCGCCAGATGAATCCCACGTATGGCAAAGGCTACGCTCTCGTTGCGGATCATCTGGTTCTCAACCGCCGCTATGAAGACGGAATCGCCTACTACCGCAAGGCGATGGAGGCGGACCCGCGGTTGTGGTCCGCGCGCGCGCAACTCGGCATCAACCTGATGCGCATCGGCCAGGAAGACGAGCCGCGCAAGCAGCTCGAAATGTGCTACGAGAACGGTTATCGCAACGAAGTGACGGTCAACAGCCTGCGCCTGCTGGACAGCTACAAGAATTTTGTCACTTTCAAAGACGGCGAAATAATTCTCAAGCTCAACAAGAAGGAAGCGGACCTTCTGCATCCTTATTTTGAAGAGGAAATGAAGCGGATCATCGCCACCTATGACAAGAAATATAAAATGACGCTGCCCGCTCCCGTGCAGGTGGAAGTGTATCCGGACCACGAAGATTTTGCGGTACGCACCATGGGAATGCCGGGGCTCGGCGCGCTGGGCGTTACGTTTGGCGAAGTGATCGCCATGGACAGCCCCTCCGGACGTCCGCCGGGAGAATTTCACTGGGCGAGCACGCTGTGGCATGAGATGAGCCACGTCTATATTCTTACCGCGACAAATTTCCGCGTGCCGCGCTGGTTTACTGAGGGTCTTGCGGTGCACGAAGAAACCGAAGTTTCGCCCGAGTGGGGCGACCGCATCACGCCCGACGTGGTCGCGGCCATTCACGATAAAAAACTTTTGCCGGTCGCGGAACTCGATCGCGGATTTATCCGTCCTGAATATCCGAATCAGGTGATCGTGTCCTACTACCAGGCGGGCCGCATCTGCGATTACATCAAGGAGCGATGGGGCGCGGACAAGCTGCTGGACATGGTGCACTCGTATGCCGCGCACAAGACCACGCCCGATGTGATTCGCGCCGACCTGGGAATGGCGCCCGAAGATTTCGACAAGCAATTTCTAGATTGGCTGAACAAAGATGTCGGAAAAACTGTATCGAATTTCGATGAGTGGCGGACGAAATTAAAGGATGTGGCGGCGCAGGCAAAAAACAAAAATTATGATGTGGTTTTGAAAGAAGGCGAAGAGGCGCGCAGTTTGTATCCCGATTACGTTTATCCCGCGAATCCCTACGAGTTTATGGCGCAGGCCGACATCGCCAAGGGGGACAAGCCGGCCGCCGCCTCGATTCTTACGGCGTACGAAAAAATTGGCGGGCGCAATCCCACAGCCTTAAAACAATTGGCCTCACTCGAAGAGGAACTCGGCAAGTCCGCTGACGCGGCCGCAACGCTTGAGCGTCTTAACTACGTCTACCCCGTGGACGAGGAATTGCACCGGCACCTCGGCGACCTGTGGTTTGCGCAAAATAATTTTCACGGAGCCATTCGCGAATACAATGCGGTGATCGCCATGAGCCCCATCGACAAGGCGTCCGCTCAATTCAACCTGGCTCGCGCGTATCTGGCGGCGGGGCAAAAAGATAAAGCCGAAGACCACATTCTTGCGTCGCTCGAAGCAGCGCCTGATTTTCGCCCGGCCCAGAAATTACTTTTGCAGCTGAAGGACTCCAACGAAGGGAAATGAAAAATGGCCTCCATCGCACAGCTCGATTCGGATTCCGCGGAACTGAAAAAACGCATTGAACGTTTTCAGACCGTGCGCGACAACATTCTTGCCCAGGTTCGACAGGTGATTGTCGGCCAGGAAGATGTGCTGGACCAGATCCTGATTTCCCTTTTTGTAGGCGGCCACTGCCTGATCACGGGCTTGCCCGGCACGGCAAAAACGCTGATGGTGCGCACCATCGCGCAGACGCTGGGCCTGGAGTTCAAACGCATCCAGTTCACGCCGGACTTGATGCCGTCGGACATCACCGGCACGGACATCATCGAAGAAGATCCGACGACGGGCCACCGCCGCTGGACGTTTGTGCCGGGACCAATTTTCGGCAACATCGTGCTGGCCGACGAAATCAATCGCACGCCGCCCAAAACGCAATCGGCGCTGCTCGAAGCGATGCAGGAGCGGTCCTGCACGGTACGCGGCAATCATTACGCGCTGCCTGCGCCGTTTTTTGTGCTGGCCACGCAAAATCCAATCGAGCTCGAAGGCACGTATCCGCTGCCCGAAGCGCAACTCGACCGTTTCCTGTTCAACACGGTCCTGGATTATCTGAGCGCCGCGGATGAAGTGAAAGTAGTGGACCTGACGACCACGACGCGAGAGGCGAAGGTCGAAACCGTGACTTCCGCCGAGGAAATTCTTGATTTCCAGCAACTCGTGCGCATGGTGCCGATCGGGGAATCGCTCGCGCAGTACGTCGTGAATCTTGTGCGCGCCACGCGCCACAACAGCGGCTCCGCGCCTGATTTTGTAAAAAAATACGTCAACTACGGAGGCAGCGTGCGCGCCGCGCAATTCATCGTGCTGGCCGGGAAAGCGCGGGCGCTCGCGCACCGCCGCTATCACGTGGCCTACGAAGATATTTTTGCCGTGGCGATTCCCGTGCTTCGCCACCGCATCCTGTTGAATTTTCACGCCGAATCGGACCGCATCGATTCGGATGAAATTTTGCGGCGCCTGCTGGAACACTTGCCGCCGCCATCGAAGGCGTAAAAAACGCAGGAGGATTTAGCGGGTGCCGCACCCTTTGCGCTTTTGAAAGGGTGCGGGTTTAGATTCTAGAACTACCGTGGCTGGAGGATGGGCGATCCGAAAACCCCCACCGCAAGCCGTGGTGTTGTAGAGCCCGCCTTCAGGGGGCACAGTGGGGCCGAACAAATGCTCGCCTGAAGGCGAGCGCTACACGAACGAAGAACGCGAATCTGGAGATAGATCTTAAATGCTGCAACGCTTTCTCGATCCGTCCGTGCTTGCCGGAATTTCCGGCTTGGATTTGGTGGCGAAGACTGTCGTGGATGGGTTCGTCAACGGCCTCCACCGCTCGCCCGATTTCGGCTTTAGCCAGGAATTCGCCGAATATCGCGCGTATTCGCCGGGCGACGATCTGCGACATGTTGACTGGAATGTTTTTGCGCGCACCGAGCGTGCATATCTCAAACGCTACCGCGGCGAAACCAATAGCATGCTCACCGTGCTTCTCGATGCCAGCAATTCCATGAAATTTTCCTCGCATGCCGTGAGCAAGATGGATTACGCGCGCTTCACCGCCGCATCCTTGTTCTATCTGGCGATTAAAAATCAGCGCGATGCGGCCGGCCTGATTGTCTTTGATGACGAAATTCGCAACTACGTGCGCCCGTCCATGCGGCAAGGACAGCTGCACCGGTTGCTCAGCGGGCTCGAACAGGCCGAGCCGCACGCGCGCACCGATTTCGCCAAACCTTTAAATCATTTTCAACAGTTTCTGAGCCGCCGTGGAATCGTTGTCTTCATTTCCGATTTTTATGAATCGCCCGAGCACATCGTCCGCACCATCGAGCCGTTGCGGTTTCACGGCAACGAAGTGGTGCTCTTTCACATTCTCGATCCCAAGGAAATTCGTCCGGAAATCCGCGAACCGTCGACCCTGATCGATCTCGAAACGGACGATCGCATCGAGATCACGCCGGAATATGTGCGCGACGATTACCGCAAGAAATTTGACGCGCACGTGGAATCGCTGCGCGATAAAGTGCGCGGCGCGGGAATGGATTACCACTTGCTCGTCACCGACCGGCCGCTGGACGACGCTCTGCGCGAATATCTTTCGATTCGCCAGGGGAGGGACTAAATGGGTTTCCTTGCTCCCTGGTTTCTGGCGGGAATGGCGGCGCTCGCGGTGCCGTTTTACGTGCACTTGCTGCGGCGGCATACGACCACGCCTCGCCTATTTAGCTCGCTGATGTTTTTCGAGCACCGCACGCAAAGCTCGATCAAGCATCGCCGCCTGCGCTATTTGCTGCTGCTGTCGCTGCGCGCGCTGCTGTTTCTGCTGCTGGCGCTGGCCTTTGCGAATCCGTTCATC
>DATAPT010000140.1:0-8067 GCA_036265065.1 Candidatus Acidiferrales bacterium
GTTGACCTCACCCCTCGTCACACTACAGCGTATTGCCAACTACGGTCGTGACTCTTTCGAGATTGAATGCACGGAAAAGCTGCCCGCCCAAAAATCGGCCGGGCGCTACGAAAGCGACGGCGGGCCGCATTGGCTTTCGTAGAGGACTCTCCGTCCCGCGAGGTTCGGGACGGAGAGGGCACTCGGCGTGTCGCAAAATGGAGCGGAAATTTAAATTTGAGAGTTTTCAATTCGCCCTAAGGCCAGACCACTCACCGTTACAACTGCAACACGCACACAAATGAACGGGCGCAGCGATCTGAAAACCACAGATCGCTGCGCCCGCCGAAATGGTCAACCTGAAGAGGCGTTGCACCGAGCAAGTTTCTTAAGGCTTTTTCGGCACAGAACCAGGCTTGAACATGTCGGACAAATCGCTGACATTCGCTGCATCGCCCAGATACGGACCAACATGGAAGATATTCTGCATGGTCCGCAGGTCTGAGGAATGCGAGTAGTCGATCGGGCTGGCGTACGGGAGGCCATCCACGTTCGGGTGAGCGCGATCAGAGATGACGATCTCGCCGACCTTGTGATTAAAATCGTTCTCGGTCGTGGAGTCACCCGTGGCGCCATCCGCCTCGGATTCATCCCACCAAAGAATGATCACGCCATGATTCTTGTAGGCGTCCGATGCCATGATCACAGGAATGATCTGGCTCAGGAAATCGTCGCCTTGTTTGATGTTTGCGGAATCGCCGGTCAGCCCTTTGTAGCCTCCGCTGAGCGCGGTGTGCATGTCGTTGTATTGGTTCGGCGTAATCCAGTTGTAGTCGGCCACCGTGCCATTGGCCAGATCGGTCATCAACTGTTGCAATGGCGCGTAGTGCGAGGTCAATGGATTCGATGTCGTCAGATTGTTGCCACCGTTGGTGTCGTCGAAGAACAGCATGGGATTGTGCTTGGCGGCATAATTAAACTGCGATGACCCGTCATAGGAGTTATTGCCGCAAGTCCAGCTTCCCGAAAAACTGTTCAGCGGCACCGTCCATTGATTCTGCGGCAGAGGCACGTTGCACATGGAAACGTCGGTGTCTTCCTGATACGACTTCCACGTTTTTCCGGCTTGCGTCAGCAGAGTGCTCAAGTGAAGCGGGGTGTTCTGGCTATTGGGCGGGTTATCCAGGAACGGGTTATCGTCGTTCGATATCCCAAAATTCGTGCCGGCTTCCGCCCAGATGTAGTTGGGTTCGGACGGATGGATGCTGGCGTTCGCTCCGCTCGGAGTGGCCAAAACGTTGTGGTAGGCGGTGGCATAGGAGACTTGTTCGCTGATGTTAATCGTCGAGCCATTAACGTTGGCGAATGCCGTTCCGTTCACAAGACTGTTAGTAAACGGCGCGTTCGGATTTCCGTAAATCTGCTGAATCTTTCCAGGTAATTGGACTGGCTGGGTCCAGTTATGATTTTCCATCGCGATGACGAAAACAGTCTTGACTTGCTGGGCGCTCGCTGTGGAGTAGCCCAAGGTCGTCAAGAGGCCAACCATGCATAAATTGCGGAAACTTCTTATTTTTAGCACGGAACCCCCAAACTTAGGATTGGCAACCGATGCCGGACCGCGTTTCGGTCCGCTCGAAAAAACACAACATCAGTGCACTCTAAAAAAATAGAGCTCCGATGTTGCAGACGAAAGAAATTTTTATTAATTTTTAGAAAAATTTGATCGGAAAACTTGACATTAAATTTATACGCCGAGCCTCGTCGGGTGGGGCACCCGTCCCGATGGCAAGTGAAAGTGACGAAATGGAGAAGGCCGCGTCCGAAATGGAGAATGAGATTGTGAGGCATGGAAAGAAAAGTCAAAGCCCCGACCACACAAATGCGAGAGGATCGGCAATCCGGAAAGGGAAAGGCGAACGAGTAATACCGGTACCTTAGCGAGAATATAATGAAGTGGTATCATTCAAGTGTGACGAGATGACAACAAAAAGTTGGAAAAGGGTGGACCAAGCGCCGGTTCCGTGGCGATAGTGAGAGGAAAAGGATCTTAATGCACAATCATGCGATCATTTTTCTGATTATGTTCTCGACGGCATCTATCTCGAATGCAGGAACTGATCCTCGGCTTAATGAGAAGTTAGAGATAACGATTGCCGCGGTACGGTCGACGCAACCATCGAGGGCACGATTCAATGCTGCAGAGCGACTGGCGGAATTGACTCGCAAAGCTCGCCCTGCATCTGTTTCCGATTCCACAGTTAATGATTTGCTCTCACTCATGGATGATTCAGATGATGTGGTTCGTATATGGGCGGCTACGGCCTTGGGGAACCTGGGTCGCCGGGCGAAAGCGGGGATTCCGAAACTCTGGGCTATGCTACCCGAAGCAGATTGTCTTGATGGGCCTGTCATATCTGGGCGTTCCATTCGATTCGCTTTGGAGCGATTAGGAGTAAAAAGATTACCGCCTGAGCCCTCTTACGACGATTGCCACAAGCAGAAGTGAAGCATTCGAAGGTCGCGAAAGCTATGAATCCAGCGTGGCACTTTCTAGAAGACGCGATATTCCTCATGTAAGAAATACTGGTGTATAATTGAAGAATGGCAAAAGATGTAATCCATATCTCTGAGGCAGAGGCGGGTGCCAATTTCCGCGCACTTATGGCGCGCGTGCGCGCAGGTGCGGAAATTGTCATCGAGGACAACGCTAGGCCCGTCGCTGTGATTCACGCGACTGAGACCGTGCGCCGTACCGTCGGAGATTGCGTTGCACTCGCCAAGACACACGAGGAAGAGACTGGCAAAGCTCCCGTGCTCGACCCCGACTTCGCCGACGATTTACAGGAAATCCTTAGCCACCGAAAATCGTGGAATCCCACGACGTGGGAGTAATCCTCGAATCAAGCATCATTATTGCCTCCGAACGCCGGGGAAGCACAGTCCGCCAAATCCTGCAACAGGTATACGAATCGCAGGGCGATATTGAAATCGGCCTATCGGTTGTAACCATCGCAGAATTGGTTCATGGGGCCTTTCGCGCCAGGACTGAAGAGCAGCAACAAAGAAGAATGGCGTTCATCGACCGACTGGCAAGCGACATTCCCGTTTATCCCGTCACAATAGAAATCGCGCGGATTGCTGGGCGGATTCAAGGCCAGGAACAGGCAAAAGGAATCCAGTGCGCGTTTGAAGATTTGTTTATCGGCGTGACAGCATTGCACCTCGGATACAGCGTCGCCACGTTAAATGTCCGCGACTTTCAACGTGTGCCCGGCCTATCGATTGTGAAACTGTAGATCGAGAGGGTCTCCTCTGTACCATTAAATTTGTTCCAATCTCTCCCGACCGCTTTTTCTCTTGCCTTCATTGCACTTGACTAGTAGATTTGGGCTTGCGCCGAGGGCTGGGGGCCTTCTCACAGCAAAATTGTGGTATGGGAAGTGGCCGCCCAGGGAGGAATTTTGTCCCGACACAGTCGGGACTGTATATGACCGCCATCCTGACCATTGCCAATCAGAAGGGCGGAGTGGGGAAGACCACCACTGCCATCAATCTTGCCGCCGCACTTGCTCAACGCGAGAAGCGCACGCTTTTGATCGACCTCGACCCGCAAGCCAATTCCAGCATCACATTTTTTGACCTGGCCAACGTGGAAACGTCGATGTTTGACGTGCTGGGCGATCATCGCATGGACATGGCGGCGGTGATCAAGCCATCCACCACGCCGAATCTTTCGATCGCGCCGTCGCGCCTCGCGCTGGCCAAACTCGAGCAGCAACTTTCCGGGCAGTTTGACGCGCCGTTCAAGCTGAAGGACGCGCTCGCGCCAGTGGTGAAAGATTTCGACTACATTATTATTGATACGCCGCCCGCGCTGGGCATCCTCACCGTCAACGCGATGGTCGCCTCGACGCACCTCTTGGTGCCGATTCAGGCCGCCTATTTCGCGATCGAAGGGACGGACGACCTGCTCGAAACCTACGAGCGGATTCGGGCGCGGCCTAATCCGGAATTGAAAGTGCTTGGCGTGGTCATCACGCTGTTTGACAAGCGCACAAACATCTCCCGCGACACACACGAACAGATTCGCTCCGTGTTCGGCGCCGTGTTGTTCAAAACGCGCATTGGTAAAAATGTGCGCCTGGAGGAGAGCCCAGCCTATAAGGAAACGATCATGACTTTCGCGCCGAAATCACCGGGCGCGAGAGATTACGGCAAGCTCGCCCTGGAGGTTATCCAACGTGTCGAAGAGAATGGGATTGCCCGTCACGCTGAAGATGCGGCATGACGCGCATTACGTCGAACAATTAGCCAGTTTTAGCGGTGCGGCCATCGGCCGCATGGTTCCTGTAGATAAAATCAGGCCCAACCCCGATCAACCCCGGAAATTTCTGGGCGATTTGCGCGACCTCACCGAGTCCATCCGCGAAAAGGGCGTGCTGGAGCCGCTGCTCGTGCGCTTTGTGCCGCACGAGGATTGCTACTACATCATCTCCGGCGAGCGCCGCTATCATTCCTCGCGCGCCGCGGGGCTGCGCGAAGTGCCGTGCATCGAGAAGATTGCGGATGACGCAGAAACCCTGGAACTCGCGCTCATCGAAAACCTGCAGCGCAAGGATTTGACGCCGTTTGAAGAAGCTGACGGCCTGCAGCGCCTTGCCGAGCAATTTGAATACACGCACGAAGACATCGCCAAAAAAATTGCCAAGGCGCGTTCGTCGGTCACGGAAACCATGTCACTGCGCGTGATTCCCGAAGAGCTGCGCAAAATGTGCATCGACAGCGGCATTGTCTCCAAGTCGCTGCTGTTGCAAATCGCTCGCCAGCCCAACGAACGCAAAATGCAGGAAGCCATTCACCGCATCGCGCAAGCCGGATTGACGCGCGACGAAGCCCGCCGCGAACGCCAGGAAGAAAGCAACGCCGGCCCGCGGCCGCAACCCTTCATCTTCAATTTCCGCCCGGAAAACGAATCGTTCAAGCTGCGCATCCAGTTCCGCAAGAGCAACGTTTCGCGCACCGAGCTGATCGATTCCTTGCGCAACCTGATCGTGAGGCTCGAAGAGGAAGAGAGTTCCGGTCCGAAGGGCCATGCGAATCCAGCGGTGGCGTGAGTAAAGCGGTGAATAGTGATTGGTGACTAGTGACTGGTGAAGTGCCGCGCGGGCGGTGTGAATTGCTTGCCCTGAGCTCCTGCGAAGGGTGATTCGTGGCAATACACAGCCTCGCTTGGCGGCTACCATTTGAACTTTACCGGAATTTGAAATCTGAGATTCTCCCGTTTTTCTCAAGTTTTTCTCTGTGGCCCTCTGTGTTAAAGCTTTTTCTTTCTTTAGCCCCTCACGAACCTATAAACTAAAATCATGAATGAATTTTCCCCGCAGCAGATGGAGATCCTGCAGCGCCTGATCGCCAAAGAATTTGTGCTGGTTGCATTCCCTCTCTACGCGAACGCAGTCGGCGTGAGGAAGGGAAGTTGCGCGGCGCTGCTGAATCCGGTCGCGAATGGGGGATTCGCCATTCTGGGCGAGCCGTGCATCCTGCTGGATGGAAACCTCACCGTGCGCATCAAGGAAAAAGGCAAGACATGGTTCGTGTGGAAAAAACAGCGGGTGGAAGCAACCGCGGAGCTCGTTGCAGAATTAGAAAAATACGTGGCGGAGCTAAAGCTGCTCCTGGAACCTCACCTCACATAAAATGTAAGAAAGTTTTGGCATTCATTCTCCCGAATTCTCCTCTTTTCTCTGTGTCCTCTGTGTTAATCCTAGGCCTTTCAATGGGACGGAAAAACTTAACACAGAGGACACAGAGAAAAGAGGAGGGCAGGGAGAAACTTCGAAAGATGAAACGAGGGCGCGAAACACGTGTCCCGCGCCCTTAATTCAATGCCAAAACTTTTATGCTGATTTTTTTCCGGCCTTGATCGAGTTGTATTCCAGGATGGCTTGCTTCGTGCCTTCTACGTCCTGGTCTGGCGTGAGTGTGCCCTTGAATTCGTCATACAAGCGCACGGTATTCATCACGATCCGCTCCGGGCCCATCCAGTTGTCGTATTTGCCCATTTTGATGTCCGCAGCGGCCGCCGCAGGGCTCATCTTGGCGTCGTAGCGCTTCTTGACCTCAGGCTTCAGGAAGCGGAAATATTCTCCGGCCTCGGCCAGTTCCTTTTTTCCGCCGACGGGGCCGTGTCCTGGCACGATGACGTCCACGTCCCACGTCATCACCTTGTCGATGGACTCCATCCACTTGGAAATGTAAGCGTTGTGGCAATAGGGAACCAGGTTAAAAAATGCCAGGTCGGCCGCAAACAGAATTTTGTGCTGCGGCAGGTAAGCTACCAAATCTCCCCATGTGTGCGCGGGGCCGATGAAGCGGAACTCAACCCGGTTGCCGCCAATTGTATAGACAAGATTATCTTCGAACGTGACGCTCGGCGGCACAAGCTTGCGAGGTTCGTTGCCGTCCGCCAATCCCTCCGCCTTCGCCCAAATCGCCGGAGTAGCCGGAATCGCCTTGATCACTTCTTTCTGGCAATAGGGATGGCTGGCAATTTGCGCCTCCGGGCGAAAGAACTGATTGCCGGCGACGTGATCCCCATGGTGGTGGCTGTTGATCAAGTGCGTGATCGGCTTGCCGGCAGAAGCTTTTTTAGCCGAAGCGATGAACGCTTTGCTCTGAATCGGAAACCCAAGCGCGTCGAAAACCAGCATCGAGTCATCATCCACGAACAACCCGGCGTTGGAGATTCCCGCGTTCAGGTGGCCCGTGCCGCCTTCCTGCTGGTAAGCGTACACGTTCGGTGCAAGCTGCTTCAGTTCGGTCCCCCAGCTGGGCATCACCGGGTAGCGCGAATCAATCGCAGGAAGCTTCTCGACCGACGCGCCAAAAATGCGCGGCGAGGATTCATCGACGCGCGGCGCCATCTGCCCCCAAAGTTTTTCCACGCCGCCCGAAGCAACAACTCCTGCAGCCAATCCCAGCCCGGCCCATCCGGTGCGCGCCATGATTTCGCGGCGAGTAGGTCCTTCGCCCTCAATGTTTTTTTCTTCCAACATGAATCCTCCTCAAATTTTCACGTCGCGAGCGAGCCAATTGTTCTTAAGTTTTCGATGGATAGCCGGAATCAGGCCATAAGCCCGTCTGTAAACGCTGGCCATTGTACACCTGATCGTTAATCGCAACTCTCCGCATTCACCAAGACTTAACGGAAACTCCAAACTTTCCGCGCCCTCCTCTTTTCTCTCTGTCCTCTGTGTTAAGCCTTTGCCTTATTTTCGAGCCGAAAAACTTAACACAGAGCGCACAGAGAAAAGAGGAGGCACACAGAGAGATTTTCTATGGCCCTAAAACTAGGGAAGCTTGTTACTAATTGTTTTTTGCTTTTGCTATTCTTGGAGCCATGAAATACCTGCTGATATTCACAGCGCTGGTTGCTGCCGTGGTCACTCTACGCGCTGCTCCCCAGACCGGGACGGACGCCCGAGCCCGCGAAATCATCAAAGAGCTTCACCTCACCGTGCTTCCGAAGGAGTCAGGCTATCTCGGAATCATCGGCGTGTCGCCGCAAAAAGTATTGGTAGATGGGCGCGGGCTTTCCGTGCAGAGCCAGAACTACTACATGCTTACTCGTGAACGCCCGATTAACTATCTCCACCGCCTCGTTCCCGCCGACACGCATATCCTCATTGAGGGTGGCCCGGTGGATTACTTTATCTTCTATCCTGATGGCCACGCGGAAAAAGTGACGCTGGGTCTCGACTTCGCTGCTGGGCAAAGGCCTGTCGTCGCCGTGCCGGCTGGCTGCTGGAAAGCATTAAAGCTGCACGCTGGCGCAAGCTACGCGCTGATGGCCAACGCGCTTTCTCCTGAATTTACTCCGGACCGCGTAAAAATTGGCGAAGGCCCGGACTGGGTCAAACGCTTCACGAGTGCCGCGCCGTGGGCGACTCCACAGGCATTGCGAGAGATGATTGGCCCGAACTGGATGCCGCAGTAGGCCAAGTTTTCGTTTATCTCAAATTGAGATGCCCCGCGAAACATTTAAGGCCCGCATGTGACCTTCACACTGACGATGAGGCCTCTCCC
>DATAPT010000141.1:0-3978 GCA_036265065.1 Candidatus Acidiferrales bacterium
AATGGCCATGTCTTTCGAGCCTATCGTCTGGGGGGCCTGCGAAATTCCCTGGATGACGCCGGTATCCTGCACGGGGAAAAAGCCTTTTGGAATAATTATGTAAAGAAAAATCGTAAGCAGAAGCGTAGCCAGCGCGACGAGCAACGTGATCGTTTGATAGCCAAGAACAAATTTCAATGTGCGCCCGTAAAACGCGATCATGGCCTCAAAGGCGCGCTCGGTCGCCTGGTAGATGCGACCCTGCTTTTCTTTTGGTTCGTGGCGCAAAATGCGCGCGCTCATCATGGGCGTGAGCGTGAGCGAAACCACCGCCGACACCACAATCGTCACCGCAAGCGTGACCGCAAATTCTCGGAACAGCCGTCCCACCACATCGCCCATAAACAAGAGCGGAATCAAAACCGCAATCAACGAAACGGTCAGCGAGAGAATCGTGAATCCGATCTGTTCCGCGCCCTTGAGCGCCGCTTGCATCGGCGGTTCACCCTCTTCGATGTACCGCGAAATGTTTTCAATCATCACGATGGCGTCGTCCACCACGAACCCCGTGGATATGGTGAGCGCCATCAGCGATAAATTGTCCAGGCTGTAGCCCAGGATATACATTGCCCCGAATGTGCCAACGAGTGACAGCGGCACAGCGACGCTTGGAATAATCGTGGCGTACAAACTGCGCAGAAAAAGAAAAATGACCAGCACGACGAGACCAATCGTGAGCATCAATTCAAATTCCACGTCGGCGACCGACGCTTCAATCGAAGTGGTGAGGTCAGTTAGAGTGGTGACCTGAATGCCCGAGGGAAGGTTCGCCTTCAGTTGCGGCAGAAGATTTTTTATGCTGCGAACCACGCTGATCGTGTTCGCCCCGGGTTGCCGCTGCACATTCAAAATCACCGCAGGCGTCTGATTCATCCACGCCGCCTGATTATTGTTTTCCACGCCATTCACGATGTTGGCCACGTCGGTAAGCATCACGGGCGCGCCGTTGCGGTAGGCGACGACCACGTTGCGGTAATCCTTGCTCGTGATCAGCTGATCGTTCGCATCAATCTGATAATCCTGACGAGGTCCGTCGAAGTTTCCTTTTGCCGCGTTCACGCTGGACTGCGTCAGCGCCGTGCGCAGGTCTTCCATATTAATTCCATAGGACGACATGGCCGTCGGATTGGCCTGTATGCGCACCGCGGGTTTTTGCCCGCCGCTGATGCTGACAAGGCCTACTCCGGTCAGTTGCGAGATTTTCGGCGCGAGCCGTGTGTCCACCAAGTCCTCGACTTGCGAGAGCGGCATGGAATCCGAGGTGATCGCCAAAGTCAAAACAGGCGCATCCGCCGGATTTGTTTTGCTGTAAGTAGGAGGAGCGGGAAGGAGCGCGGGCAATAAGCTCTGCGACGCGTTAATGGCCGACTGCACCTCCTGCTCAGCTACATCGATTGCGAGCGAAAGATTAAATTGCAGCACAACGACCGAAGTCCCACCTGAACTGGTGGAGGTCATCTGGCTTAAACCCTGCAGCTGTCCAAATTGGCGCTCAAGAGGAGCTGTGACTGTTGTAGCGACAACATTCGGACTTGCGCCCGGATAGAACGTCAGCACCTGAATGGTCGGATAATCGACTTCAGGAAGCGCGGAAACGGGAAGCTGCGTGTAGCTCACAATTCCAATCAGAAGAATCGCAGCCATGAGCAGAGCGGTGGCCACTGGCCTTAATATAAATGGGCGGGACGGACTCAAGGAGCACTGCTCCTGGGAGGCGCTCCCGGCGCAGGCGTGCTGGAGACAACGATCGGCACATTATCCTGCAATTTGTCAAAACTGCTGTTGGCGACCACGTCGCCCGGATTAATTCCGTCAACCTGAGTCATCCCCGCATTCGTGACGCCCGGTTTTACGCTGCGCATGTGCGCTGTATTATTTTGAATTACGTAGACGAAGGATGCCTGTCCATTTTGCTGAATTGCGGAAGCCGGAACGAGCGTCACTCCTTGCAGCGTGTTGACCAGCAAACGCGTATTTACAAATTGATTCGGAAAAAGTTTGTCATTCTTATTGTTAAATATAGCCCGCCCTTTAACTGTGCCGGTCGTGGTGTCGATCTGGTTGTCGATCGTCAGGAGTGTCCCGCTGGCAATCTTGGATTGCGCAGTTCGATCGAATGAATCCACGGAAAGTTTTGCATTCCCTCGCAGGCGCGCTTCCACCGGACCGAGGTTATCTTCCGGAATTGTAAAAATGACGGTGATAGGCTCCATCTGAGTAATCACCGCGAGCGTTACGTTACCTGCGGCCTGCACCACGTTGCCCGGATCAACCAGCCGCAAACCCACCTTGCCGGAAATCGGGGATTTAATCTCGCAGTAGTCGACTTGCACCTGATCGAACTGCACGGTGCCCTGATCGTTCTGTACCGTGCCTTCATCCTGCAGAACCAATTTTTCCTGATCGTCGAGCACCTGCTTGGCGATGGCATTCCGCGCCCACGCTGCCTGGTAACGAGCCTGATCCATGCGCGCCTGTGCGAGAACGTTTTCATCCCTTTGCAGTAAACCCTGCGCTTGCAATAATGTCGCGCGATACGGGCGCGAGTCGATGTCAATCAGCGGGTCGCCCTTATTCACTCGCTGGCCTTCCGTAAAATGAACAGCCGTTACAATCCCATTCACCTGGCTCGTGATGGAATCGGTATACACGGGCGTTACGGTTCCAATGGATTCGAGATAAACGCCAATATTTCCTTTTTGTGCTGTCGCGATCGTGATGTTTACATTGGGCGCGGGCCTTGCAGTGGCCGCTTTTCTGGCGCCGTCTTCGCGCGCCCTGTAATAATAAAAAACGACCGATCCTAGGATTGCGAGGAAAGCAACCAGCAAAAAATTCCGGAGACCATGGTGTTGAACGGCTGGATCTTGTTTAGGAATATGTTGGTTGGGGCTGATCGTAGAAATTTCGTTTGTTTCCGTAGTCAATCCGTATCTCCCTCTTTATCGGATCTTAAATCCTCCCTTCCTACTGCCCATCGGGGGCTCGGTTGCGACATAGTCTTGGAGAATGTATGCACATTGCATTAGACGTTGATTTGAAAAAATAAGTTGCGGTGACTGGTGGTCGGCCTGGTGATCAAACGAGAATAAATCTTGTATATGCCAATTTGGCGAGATGATTTGACTGCAGGGAGGTCGATCGTTTCCAATTTTATCCTTATAAAATATTTATAAAGTGGCGAAGAAAACTTCCAATAAGTTTTAGATGTAGATCCGGGCGGAAAGATTGAAGGTTCCACAAATTTGATTATTGGTGGGGCCTCAGGCAGGAATATACAGGGAAGTATGTAGAGGGGAATGGACCTTCGGGTAGAAATGACGCAGGTTAAAGCAGTTTGAATAGCGTTTAGGTCCCCGAATAAATTCCAGGATTGTTGTGCATCAGGATACGAATGGCCACTCCCGCCATGTCATCCGCCAAATGGTCCACGCGGACCACATCCCCGATCTGCTCCCGATGCTTCGGGTCATCCTGGCCAAAATTAAGCGTCACTACGACGTTCATCCCCACAAAATAATGCTTGGTGGACGTCGTGAAATAGAGGCCGCCGCGCGACACGTTTGCCGTTTTGCAAATTTCTTCCGTAAACTGAGGATCGCTAGGGCGTATGCGAACCGGCTCCGATAGGGCCTCTCGCGGGCTATTGCGGCATTCCTTTGCTGCAGTGACCATGGGATGGCTCCGATGTTAGTTAAAAGATATTGACCTGCGAAATTTCGCTATTTCAATGCTTACAAAAATATGCGATTTACCGCCTTTCGTCCACTGCCTTCTTAGAATTGTGCTTTCGCAGCCACTACTATTTTACGGGTACGATTGCTAACAATCTAGAATTGCACATGGAAACCGCTGGAAACTCGCCAATGCGCGACATTTTGCCCCTGGAAAGTGAAAGGGCGCCGCATAAACGGCGCCCTTCCCCAGATGAGCCTGTCG
>DATAPT010000142.1:0-5183 GCA_036265065.1 Candidatus Acidiferrales bacterium
ACGAAGTATGGGCGGTCGTGGACCACAACACGAAATGGGTGAATATCGAAACCGGAGTTGGCGTTGGCGTGAGCCACGGGGCCGATCGATGGACGCTGAAGTTGATGGTTTCACGCGACTTGAACTAACATTCGCCTTTGCCTGCGATTTTGGGCAGAAATGTTAACCTCATTCCTAAGTTTCTCAAGGAGGCGCCATGGGCATCGAGCGCCTGATTGAATATGAGCAAGCGAGTGCGGAAGTACGCGCGGTGTACGTCGACATCCGCGCCACCCGCAAAACCGACTTCATCAATAATTTCTGGAAAGCTCTGGCCAACGATCCGGCGACACTGAAGCGCACCTGGGAATCCGTGAAACAAATTATGAATCCGGGTGCGCTGGATGCCCTGACCAAGGAACTGATCTACATCGCAGTCAGCGTCACAAATCAATGTCCCTACTGCATTGCGTCCCATAGCGCGTCTGCTCACGACAAAGGCATGACCCCCGAAATGTTTCACGAACTGATGGCTGTTGTCGGCATGGCTAATGAAACAAATCGCCTTGTTGCGGGTTATCAGGTGGAAATCGACGAACGATTCAAAGACGCCTAGGGTTTCCAGCAGCAAAACTGCCTATAACTATTTCTTATAGACCTCACAATTATTATAAATTTGATCTACTTTACGATTCCATGTGTTATGGATGGAGTGGAGAGTGCCATGGAGATAGTACGCATATTTGACACAACGCTGAGGGACGGCGAACAGTCCCCGGGATTTTCCATGTCGGTTCCCGAAAAAGTTCGCATGGCTCACCAGTTGGAATCGCTTGGCGTGGATATTATCGAAAGCGGCTTCCCGATCGCCTCCGCCGGCGATCTGGAGGGCACGCGAGCCGTGTGCCGCGAAATTCGCGGCTGCACGGTGGCGGCTTTAGCGCGCACAAGGCGCGACGACATTGACGCGGCGCTCGAGGGCCTTTCGGGAGCGGCACACCCACGTCTGCACACGTTTCTCGCAACTTCCGATCTCCATTTGCAGCATAAGCTGCGCCTGACGCGCGAAGAATGCCTCGAAGCGATTTCCAATAACGTGCGCTACGCACGCGAACATTGCGCGGAAGTGGAATTTTCCGCCGAAGACGCCAGCCGCACGGAAATTGGTTTTCTTTGCGAGGCGGTGAGCCGCGCCGTGCGCGCCGGAGCCACCATCATCAATCTGCCGGACACCGTAGGTTACGCAGTCCCCGAGGAATATGCGGCAATGTTCCGCCGCGTGATCGATTATCTGGACGGCGCGGACGGCATCACGATGAGCGCGCATTGCCATGACGATCTGGGCCTGGGCGTTGCCAATACTCTGGCCGCCGTGCAGGCAGGCGTGCGCCAGCTCGAATTGACGATCAACGGCATCGGCGAACGCGCCGGAAACGCCGCGCTCGAAGAGGTTGTCGTGCTGCTGAATGTGCGCCAGGCCACTCTGGGCGTGACCACGAATGTTCATCTGGAAAAATTATTTGCCACCAGCCGCCTGCTGACGGAAATTACCGGCGCGCCTGTAGCCCCCAACAAGGCTGTAGTAGGCGCAAACGCTTTCGCGCACGAAGCCGGTATCCACCAGGATGGCATCCTGAAAAATCCTCTCACTTACGAAATTATTTCCCCCGAGGCAGTCGGCGTTCCCAAGCGATCCATGGTTCTCGGCAAACATTCCGGGCGTAACGCCTTGCGCGCTACGCTCGTCGATCTGGGCTTCCAGCCGACGCGCGAAGATCTAGATGAGTGCTATAAGCGCGTAGTGACTTTGGCCGATGAGTCGAAAAATGTCAGCAATCGCGATGTGCTCGCCATCGCGCACCAGGTGATGCGCAAACGCAGCAGCGAACCGGCTGCAGCCGCAGAATCCAACTAGTCTTTCAATCGCTGCTGTCTGCTGTACCCCGCGTCTTCAGACGCGGGGGTTTAGATTCCCCGCCAGCAGGATCGACGCGTGAAATCTAAATCCCCGCCTCTGATCCCTCGTTTTCGCTCAGGACAAAGGAGGCGGGCTACAGCAAAATCTTCCCGCCACGATTTGACCCACATCTTTCGAAAAAGCCGCTGGACAATTTCTCCTGAATCGTCTTCCATAGCTGTCATCACACAATTCCGAGGTGGATTTCCATGCGCTTAAAAGCTTTTTACTTTGCAGCGATTTTTGTCTTGCTGCCGCACTCGCCCATCCACGCGCAACAAAAACCCCTGGACATTTATTTCCTGGACACCGAGGGAGGGCAAGCCACGCTGTTCGTTTCTCCTTCGGGGCAATCGATGCTTTTTGATACAGGTTTTCCCGGAAATCAGGGAGCGCCGACCGCGGAGGCCAATGCACCGGGCGTCACGCGCGATGCGGATCGCATCATGGCCGTCTTGAAGCTGGCAAACGTGGGCGTGCTCGATTACGTGGTCATCAGCCATTTCCATGGAGATCACGCCGGAAATGCAGCCGAGCTTGCTCATCGCATTCCGATCCGCCATTTTGTGGATCACGGACCTTACACAGTTGAAATGCAGGCGGGGCGCGACGCTTCAATACTTGCTTACATGCCTATCCGCGAACACGCGCACGTAATCACGGCGAAGGCAGGCGATCGAATTCCAGTGGAAGGGCTCGACGTGCAGGTCGTTACTTCAGCGGGAGATCTGATCAAAGAAGCCATGGCGGGAGCACCGGGAGCAGGCGCGCCGAATCCATTTTGCCGCGATGCGAAATTAAAAGAGCAGGACGCGACGCCGGAGAATTTTGAATCCGTAGGAGTCGTCGTGCGCTACGGCAGCTTTCGGCTGGTCGATCTCGGCGACCTCACCTGGAATCAGGAGCACGCGCTCGCGTGCCCGAAAAATCTGATTGGCACGGCAACAGTTTTTCAAACGACACGCCATGGCGATCCGCATTCCGGCGCGCCGCAGCTTGTGCACGCGCTTCACGCGCGCGTCGCCGTAATGAACAACGGCGAACGAAAGGGCGGCTCGCCAGAATATTGGCAAACCGTGCACGAATCGCCCGGCCTTGAGGATTTCTGGCAACTCCACCGCTCAGCGGCAGGCGGCGCGGAACACAATTCGCCGGAACAATTTTTGGCGAACCTGAATGAAACCGATCATGGACACTTCATTAAAATGTCCGTAAAAGCTGACGGAAGTTTTACCATGACCAATGAACGCAATGGATCTACAAAGGAATATCGAGCGTCTGGCGAGAAGAATCGCTGAAACAATTACTGACTGTTTGAATTCACAATCGCCTGAATTGCAGAGAGGAAAGAATCGCCCGCCCAAAAATCGGGCGGCCGCTACGAAACCAATAGCCGCAAAGAAGCGCAAATACGGGCAGGTTAGAGAATTTAGTACGCCAAGCCGGACCCAGAGAATAGCGGACCAGGAGTTTTCCCTTCCGCAGCAGCCTTGATCCGGAACATTAATTCTCCCCAGACGGTCGTGCATGATATGGAATATTCGGTTTCGGCCTGCCAATCCGCGTGCGTGAAATGGAGTAGAGTGCGGCTGGCGTCAGCCTTCAGGTCGAATAGCAATTTTGTGCCGCTCCATTCTTTTCCTGTCTCGCAGAGCCATTGCGCTTGCAGGGGTGGGGCGAGCAAAGTGCGGTGAAGCCGGTACGAAGTGGCTCGGTTGAAAAAACCAAGTTCCACTTTATTCGCTGCGGCGTCTTCGGTCACATCAGCCGCCCACCATTTCCTGAAACCTTCCGCGGAAGAAACGAGGGCATAAACTTTCGAGGGCTCGGCTTCGATCAAAATCGCATGCTTTATTTCGTGCATGGCTCCTCCTTGAGAATTTTCCCTTGGCTCTTTTTTTAGCGGGCCCTCCGACGAATTCCTGATTCTCTTATTGCCATTGACCTCCGAAACCAGAAAGTTATCAGGTTCCTAACGGGCATGGCGCCAATTCCAGATTCGGGTCTCACTGGAATTGGCGCCATGTGTGCCGCATTTATTTGTGAAACGAATTTATGCAAACGGATTTTCGTCCGCGCTGGGGCCATAGATCGAGGGGATAGGAACGTCCAGCATCCGCAGATAAACGGAAAGCTGGCCGCGATGATGGTAGAAATGGTTCATCAGGATAGAACGAATTACGCCAATGCGCGGCGCAGACAGGACCACCTTCCCGCCTTTCGTGAGCGTCCAAAGAGCCATCAACTGAGAATCGTTTAATTTCTTGAGTGATCCCAGGGCGTCTGCCGTGCCTTGATTGAAGGTTTTGAGAATATCGTCATTCGGGCCTGGCTGCGGCTGGGTAATCTCGCCGATTTCGTATGTGTCCTTGCAGATAATCTCTGCCAGGCGGCCCTGCCCAACTGCGATATGCATCGCCAGCTGGCCGAGCGATAGTGACTTCGGGTGCGGCTTCCAGGTCAGTTTATCGCCTGGGATGCGTTCCAGGACGCGCTGCGTGACCTTTGCTTCCTGTTCGATTTCCATCAAAATTGGATCTATTGCTGGCATTGCTCCTCCTCGTGATGAGTTGCGATTTGACACCGTCTTGCCGTGCGTGCATTCCTGCGTTCCTGCGCCTTCAAACGTATTTTGCTAATTGCTCGAGGACACCGGTCCACCCTTGATTGTGCTTGCCGCTCTCCTCGACGCTCGGCAGCCCTTCGTGCGTAAGCGTGATCTCTGTTGCATTTCCCAGATCGCGAAATTCCACCGTCACCAGGGAAACGTTTGCGTCCGGCCCCTCTGCCCAGCTCCAGGTAAACGCAATCTTCTCCAGCGGGATAATTTCCTTGTAGATTCCGTGCAGGCGATGAATATTGCCGCCTTTGTGATGCACTTCGAGCCGGTACTTCCCCCCCACTCGGAATTCCATCTCGACTACGACCGGCTTATGATCCGGCGATGGTGCGAACCATATCCCCAGCTCCTTGGGATCGCTCCATGCACGAAAAACTCTTTCGCGCGGCGCCGGGAATGTTCGCTGGAGCTTCAGCGACGTCTCAGGCGATGTCTGTGTCTTGGCCATTTCTAGTCCCCCTCTTTGTCTTTGATCATTTGAGGCTTCTCGGTCTTTTGCTGCGTATTTTCCTGAAATTGTTCCTGCACCAGATACCGTTCGAGAGCGTCGAACTGGTTTTCCCAGAATTCGCGGTAGCGTGAGATCCAGTCCTCTGCGTCCTTTAGCGGGCGTGCCACCAGCCGGCA
>DATAPT010000143.1:0-2981 GCA_036265065.1 Candidatus Acidiferrales bacterium
CTGCTTGCCCATCCCCGCGTACTGCGCGCCTTGCCCGGAAAACAGGAATACAGGCCGCACGCCTCCGCGTTCCTGCGCTTCCGTTCCCGTTTTTCGCTCCTGCAACTTCCCACGTATTTCCTCGACCGTCGCGCCCACCACGAACATGCGCTGCTCAAAATGAGCTCGTCCTGCGTTCGCCGTGTAGCAAATGTCGCCGGGCTCCGCGGACGTCTTCCCCAATTCTTCTTCATACCGCGCGGACAATTCCCGTAGCGCCGTCTCATTTCGTCCCGACAACGCCAGGATGTGCATCGGCCGATGAAACTCTTTTTTGCGCTCCTTGCTCGGCGGCGCTTCTTCGACGATCACGTGCGCATTCGTCCCGCTGAACCCAAAAGAACTCAGCGCGGCCAATCTTTTTTTCTCTCCGCGGGCCCACGGCCGCGCTGCGACCGGAATTTCGACGGGCACGCCGTTCCAATCTATGTGCGGATTCATTTTCTGAAAATGCAGGTTGGCGGGAATTTTTTCGTGTTGCAGCGAGAGCGCCAGCTTGATCAGCCCCGTAACTCCCGCGGCCGATTCGAGGTGGCCGACATTTGTTTTTACCGAACCCACAACCAGCGGATTTTCCGCGCTGCGTCCCGGCCCGAGCACCGCAGCCAGCGCATGCGCTTCAATCGGATCGCCTAAAGAAGTCCCCGTTCCGTGCGCCTCCACAAAAGATATTTCTTCCGGCTTCACACCGCCATTTGCAAGCGCTTGTCGAATCAAAGACTCTTGCGCCGCTCCATTGGGGGCCGTGATGCCGCTGCTGCGCCCGTCCTGGTTCACGGCCGAAGCGCGAATGACGGCGAGAATATTGTCGGAATCCGCAAGCGCGTCGGACAAGCGCTTCAGCACTACGATGCCGCAGCCTTCGCCCCGCACAAATCCATCCGCGCGCGAGTCAAATGCTTTGCATCGTCCATCCGGCGCCATCATGTGCGCTTTGGAAAGCGCAATCGTGGTCTCCGGCGAAAGCATGATGTTGACGCCGCCCGCCAAAGCCATTCGCGATTCCCGCGTGCGCAAACTTTGACACGCCAAATGCACGGCCACGAGCGAAGCCGAGCATGCGGTGTCGACCGCCATGCTGGGTCCCTGCAAACCAAGCGTGTACGAAATGCGCCCTGCCGCAATGCTGGGAGCCACGCCGCTCGCCACGTACGCGTCTATCGCTTCCTCGCCGCGAGCAAGCAGCAGGCCGTGATAATCGGTGGAACAGATTCCTACAAATACTCCCGTCGCCGTGCCCGAAAGTTTTCGCGGGGAGTGTCCCGCATTTTCGAGCGCTTCCCAGCAAACCTCGAGCAGCACGCGCTGTTGCGGGTCCATGCTGATGGCTTCGCGCCGCGCGATGGAAAAGAAAGGAGCGTCGAACAGATCCACGTCGGAAAGATAGCTGCCGAGTTTGGTGGACATTCGGCCCGGCGCGTCGGGATTCGGATCGTAGTATTCCGATACATCCCAGCGTTCGACGGGAGTTTCGGTGACGGCGTCGCGCGATTCTTCCAGGAATTTCCAGAACGCCTGCGAGCCGGAGCCGCTGCCCGGCATGCGGCAGCCAATTCCGATGATCGCAATCGGCTCCGTGCGCTCGCGCTCTTTTTCTTCGAGCTTGGATTGCAACTCCAGCGCAAGCAAAGCCAACCGCTTCGGAGAAAGTTTCTCGATGCGTTGCCGGAAATCGCTCACCGGGTAACCTCCCGGTTGGCGGCGAGCCTGCGCTCTACTTCTTCATCGGAGAGGTCTTCAATATTTTCCAGGACGTCTTCGGACCCGCTGCATGGAGCCGGGGCTGCGTCGGTGCTTGCAACGCCAAATAAAAGCTTGGCGAGATAGGCCGCCACATCCTCTATCGCGGGATAACTGAAGAGCAGCGTGGCGGGCAAAGGCCGCCCTATTCCGCGCGAGAGTGCATTCCGAAATTCGAGCGCCATCAGCGAATCCAGGCCAAAGCCGTTAAGCGGAAGGGTCGAATCGATTTGACGATCCTCGTTGAATCCCAAAACGCGCACGGCCGTTGCGTGAACAAATTCGCGAACCACGGCGTGACGATTCGATTCCGGCGCGTTCGCTAATTGTTCGAGAAGTGCCGGATTTTTTTGGATTTGCGTGGCGCTCAAGCCGGCGGCATGGGTTCCCTGCGAATGCGAATTCGCCAGCTCATCCGCAATCGTCGAGAGAAACGGTTTCTCCATGTAAGTTGGATAGCGCTCCGCCCATTTCTTCCAGTCGACCGGCAGCACGCCGCACTGTGTTGAATGCGCGCTCAAAAGGCGTCCGAGGCAATCCATGCCTTCTTGCGTTTTTATTCCGCCCATTCCGCGCTCGCCGAGTTCGCGCACGCTCGCGGCGTCGTCCTGCACGCCCATTCCTGTTTCGCTCCACGCGCCCCAGTTCACGCTCAGCGCAGGCATGCCGATGCTTGCGCGATAAGCGGCCAGCGAATCCAGAAAAGAATTCGCTGCGGCGTACGGACCGAGCCGCGGCGAACTCAAAACAGCAGAAGCGGAAGAAAACAGGACCAAGAAATCGAGAGCCGCATTCGCAAGCGCTTCATGCACATTCCACGCGCCGTCGACTTTGGCCCGGAAGAGTTTGAGGAAATTGTCCTCGGCGGCATCCGCAACAAGCGTATGCTGCAAAATACCCGCGGCATGCACAACGCCGCGAATCGGTAAATCGCATTCCTTGTTATAGTCCGCGAAAAATTGGCGCATTCCCGGGGCATCGCCCACGTCTATGGATTCCGCTCGGATCGTCGCGCACAGCCCTTCCATTTCGCGAATCGCTGCAATCGCGCGAGCCTCAGCGCTGGCCGACAATCGATCCCACTCAGAACGTGGCGGCAACGGCGTCCGCCCCATCAAGATCAAGCGGCGCGCGCCGAGCGAAACCATCCATCGTGCGATTTCCGGGCCAAGGCCGCCAAGCCCACCTGTGACGATGTACGT
>DATAPT010000144.1:0-6494 GCA_036265065.1 Candidatus Acidiferrales bacterium
TCCTCCACAAATTTCGCGACATTCGCACTGGTAGCGCAAATATTCTTAGACCGCGCTTACCAGGCCCGTCGATGCCTGAACCGCTTAGGTAAATTTCAGCACAGCAAAATCTGCAATTAGAACGTCCGGCTCACCGTGAACCGGAAGGTGCGCACTGGATCAAAGAAATTTGTTCTTTGCGGATTGTTAAACAAATTTATGATCTGCGGCGCGACCTGGGAATTCCATACATCAGGAGGCAATCCTCTTGAGAAGGAAGTCCAATTCGGATCAAAACAGTTCGTGGTTATACCCTGGGACGCATTGCAAAGCGTCGTTGTAGCGAATACGTTATTCACGTTTCCAGGAAATTGGGTCTGCGGCGCCTGGATCACTTGTGACATTCGGTTGAAGTTATAAGCCCAATATAGCCGGAATGGCGCTTGCACAATGGGAAGCTGAACGACCAACTCCAACCCTGCGGAAGTTCTCGGTTTAAAATTCGTACCCGGCTGAAATGGCAATGTGCGGCTGATTCCTGACAGGGGGAACGTTGATGCGAGCGATGTAAAATCCTGAGAGTTCAGCTCCAGTTGATTTTTTTGAATCGCTCCTGTCGCGCCCGCATCGCCGAAAATCGAGAGCGCTACGTGCGGAAACAGTGGAATGCGGTATTCAAAATTGGCGACCACTTCCGTGTCCCCGCCGGGAAACGACGTTTGATAACTAAGCGTGGGGATGTTGACTGACCCGATCGTTGGATTTCCGTTTCCGTCAAGAACGTGCGGATTGGAAAAAGAAACAGTCGTGTTAGTGAGTGTAGGAACGAAAACAACGGGCGAAACGGTTCTCACGTCAAATCCGCGCAATGTATCTTCGCCGCCCAGATAGAACCGGCTGAAGGGCGGAATGACTTTTCCGCCGTATCCGGATTCAAATGCCCCGAGAAGCCGCACGGCGATTACGTTGCGGTGATGATAATTGGGGCGAAAATATTTCGCTTCAACGATTTCCGATACCGTATTTACGTTGCCGCCGAGAGGTCCGCCTTCAAACGAGGACGAAAGAAAGAGGCTCTTTCCGTGGGTTGGATTCACGGGATTGTCCACGGTGTTATAGCTCAGGGTCGGAGTGACCTTGCTCTCATGGATGCCCTGCAGCGAGGAAGGTCCCTCCAGCTGCTGAAATTGCAGAACGCTGAATAACGCGGTGGATGCCGTGCTTAAACCTGTGATGCTCGTGTCCGTATATCCGTACGTCAAACCTAATCGCGTAAAGCCCAATTTTTTCAAGGGATAGCTTGCAAAAAGAGTGAAGCCATCGCTGTTCTGAATGTAGTTTTGCTCGGTATTCGGATTGAGCTGAACCTGATAGCCCAGCGCCAGCGAAGTTTGCTGCGCCTGGTTAAAATTATAGCGGCTTACAAACACCGTGAAACCGGTGCTGATCGGGCGGTCAAACAAGTACGGCTCCGTGAAGCCGAAATTTATGTTGCGCTGCAGCGTCCCGATATTCGCGCCGAGCGTGAGGGTTTCGCCCAATCCCAGGAAATTGTTTGTCTGATAGGTCAGGCCAATATACGAGCCGGCAAAGCCGCTGACGCCGCCCGTCAAGCTGATGGATTGCTTTCCTTTTTCCTTGAGCTTGAGGAGAATATCAACCGTGCCCTGCTTGACGTTGCGCTTGATCTCGGCGTTTTCCGGTTTTACGGCCTCAAAATAATCCAGTTGATTCAGGCGCAAGAGGCTCAATTCCCACAAGTTATTGCGGAACATGTCGCCTTCGTTGAGCAGCAATTCGCGCCGAATGACTTTATCGCGCGTGCCTGTGTTACCCGAAAAATCGATGCGGCGCACAAAAAACTGCTTTTGCTGGTCGAACGAGAATGTCAGATCGACTGTCTTCGTATCATCGTGAACTTCGGTATCGGGAACTGCCGTAAAGTCGATGAATCCAAAATTGCCGTACAGTTTTGTATAGTCTTCGATCGCTTTGCGGACTTTGGCCACGCTGAAGATGTCGCCCTTTTTCATCGGGAAAGCAGCTTCCAGATATTGCGTCTTGAAAAAGAGACCTTCGTCCGGATTGGCGTTGCGCACGTGAAGCGTGCCCATGTGGTAGCGCTCGCCCTCTTCAATCGGAATCGTAATATTCGTTTCGCGGCCCTCGTGCACGCCTACGAGGGGAACTGCCTTTGGAAGGACGCCTTGTTTTATCGTCGCGTTTTGAATAATCGGGTCTTTCACCAGCACTTTGAAATAGCCGTTGTCCTGGTACAGTCCGCGAATTCCGATTTCCATATCTTCGTCCAGCTTGGGACGGTCAAACGTTTTGGACAACACGGAAATGTAATAAGGAGGCACCGGACCGAGGGGAATGGCAGTGGGCCGCGAATTGCGCATCGTCCGGATAATTTTGCGGGCGGAAAACGCCGTGTTTCCGGTGATCAGGATCTTCCCCACTTTTACTTTGGGGCCCTCATCGATGTTGAATGTAAGCTTTACGGCGTTCGTGCCGGGGAGCCGTTCGTAAGTGGGTTTGACGGTGGCGAACTGGCGGCCGTGCTCAGCGAGCAATTCCTTCAACACCACTTCCGCTTTTTTGATTCTCGTCGGATCGAACTGGCTTTCAATCGAAAGCCCTACTTTGCGATCCTTAAAACGATCCAGAATGTCCGATTCGGAAACGGACTTATTCCCTTTGTATTCAATGCGGCGGACGATGGGCCGCTCGGTAACGTAGAAAATAATAATTTTCTGATTCGGTTTATCCGCGCTGTCTTCAATTTCAAGGCGGATATCCTCGAAGTATTGTGTGTTCCACAGCGCGTGGAAGTCCCGCCGCAACGCTTCTTCATTTACGGCGTCGCCAGGCCGGGAAAAAATTCGGGCCCGCAGCGTTTCACTGCGGATTCTTCTATTTCCCTGGAATTCAATGCGTTCAATAGTCGAAGTTCCTGCCGGAGCCGGCCCTCTCGCGGCGGGTGCCTGCGGGTTGACCTGGACGGTTAAGGAAGAAGCGTGCGCGATGGGTGCCGAACACACAACAACGGCGGCAAGAAAACAAAAAATGCTTGCGCGCACAGGCGTGCTGAAACACCAATATATTCTTGCGGCCAAAGAAAACCTCAAGGCCGCTTGCCCCGAAACAAAATTGTACGCTCCCCCCAACCAGGCTCAAGAATGTGAGCCGGCCTGCGCGCGTAGGATTCGCTAGTGGGATACCGGGGTTGCCTCAACCACCGGTCGGAATCCAAGCCCGTCATTTGTCACGTACACTTCCAATGTTGCAGGTCGCTGCAGGCCACCCTGAATCAGCGCCTCCGACAATGGATCTTCCACGTACTTTTGCAGAGCCCGCCGCAACGGCCGCGCACCGTAATTACGGTCGCCGCACGTTTTGTCGAGAATCCACTGGCGTGCTTCCGGCGTCAGTACGATCTGCACTTGACGGTGGATCAAGGTATCATTGGTTTGCCCAACCAACAAGTCGATGATGCGAAGTAATTCTTCATCGCCCAGCGGATTGAACAGAATAATTTCATCCAGACGGTTGAGAAACTCCGGGTTGAACACGCGCTTCACTTCTCCCAGCACGAGTTCGTCGAGACTCTTTGCCTGTCCTTCTTCGGCGGCGGACTGGAAACCCATGGTGGCCCGCTTCTGAAGATGGCGCGCTCCGAGGTTTGACGTCATGATCAGAATCGTGTTGCGGAAATCAACCGTATTCCCCAACCCGTCTGTCAATTGCCCATCTTCGAATACTTGGAGCAGGATATTGTACACGTCCGGATGCGCTTTTTCGATTTCATCCAGCAAAATAACTGAATAAGGTGTCCGGCGAACGCGTTCCGTAAGCTGTCCGCCCTCTTCATAACCCACATAGCCTGGAGGCGCTCCGATCAGCTTCGATACGGAGTGCTTCTCCATGTATTCGGACATATCGAAACGGATCAGGGATTTTTCGCTGCCGAACATGAATTCGGCAAGGCGGCGCGCGACTTCTGTTTTTCCGACGCCGGTTGGGCCGAGGAACAGGAAGCAACCCACGGGGCGTCCGGGAGCTTTCAGTCCTGCGCGGCTGCGGCGAATGGCGCGGGCTAGCGCGGTAATGGATTTGTCCTGACTGATGACGCGCTTGTGCAACTCCACTTCGATGCGCAGCAGTTTCTGCTGCTCGTCTTCCTTGATCGAGGTGACATTGATTCCGGTCCAGCGCGCCACGACGTCTTCGATATCTTCCCGCGTGACGATTCCGGTATTCGTGTCATCCAGCTTCAGGCGCTCGCGAACCACGCGCAGATTCTCTTTTTCCTTGCGCTCTTCGTCCGAATAGAAGCGCGCCTTCTCAAATTCATGATTGGCGATCGCTGTTTCCATGCGGTGTGTGATGAACTTCACGCGTTTCTGCACTTCCGCGACTTCATCGGGCAAAGCGGCCTGGCGCAGCTTCACGCGCGCTCCGGCTTCGTCGATCAAATCGATGGCCTTGTCCGGCAAAAAGCGGTCCGGAATGTAGCGGCTCGAAAGATATACGGCGTAGCGAATCGCTTCGTCCGTATAACTGACGGCGTGGAATTTTTCGTAGCGTTCGCGCACGCCTTCCAGTACGAGAATCGCTTCGTCCTCGGACGGCGCGCCGACCTTCACAGCTTGAAAACGTCGCTCGAGCGACCGGTCTTTTTCCACGGACTTGCGGTACTCGCCCGGCGTGGTTGCGCCGATGCACTGAATTTCACCGCGAGACAGCGCGGGCTTCAAAATATTGGCGGCATCCAGCGAACCTTCCGCGGAGCCTGCACCAACGAGTGTGTGAAGTTCGTCGATGAAGACGATGGAATTCTGGCTCTCCATCAATTCCTTCATGATGGTTTTGAGCCGTTCTTCAAATTGGCCGCGATATTTCGTTCCTGCAACGATCAGCGAAAGGTCCAAGGAAAGTATCCGCTTCTCAGCGAGGAACGGTGGCACATCGCTATCGGAAATGCGCTGCGCCAGGCCTTCGACGATGGCGGTTTTGCCCACGCCCGGTTCGCCAATCAGCACAGGATTGTTTTTGGTGCGGCGGCAAAGGATTTGAATCACGCGCTCGAGTTCGCGTTCGCGTCCAACGAGTGGATCAAGCTGGCCTTCGAGCGCGGCTTGCGTCAGGTCGCGGCTGAATTCAGCCAGCAGAGAGGTTTCTTTGGGCCGCGCGGCAGGCGCTTTTTCTCCAGCGCTGCGGGCCAGTTCTTCTCGCAAGGTCGTGAGGCGCAGGCCCCGCTCCTGCAAGATTTCCGCGCCGAAGCACTTCTCTTCGCGCAGGATCCCGAGCAGCAGATGCTCGGTACCGACGTGGCGGTGCCCGAGGCGCTCGGCCTCTTCCGTGGCGAAGTTCAGGATGCGCTTGGATTCCTGGCTGAGAGGGACTTCGACCGACGTGGAGATGCGCTCACGAATCGTGATGCGCTGTTCGATCTCCTTGCGGATCGATTCGATGGAACCATGAGAGCGGAGGAAACGGTTGGCGAGTGCCTTATCTTCGCGCATGAGCCCGAGCAGCAAATGCTCGGTCTCAATGTAAGGCGAACCATACTGACTGGCTTCGTACCGCGCAAAAAAGATAACGCGGCGGGCCTTCTCTGTGTAACGTTCAAACACGGGTCAACTCGTTTCTCCCTTAGTCCTGAGAACCAGGGTTTGGTCTACGTCCCTACCGGCTGGAGCATCCCGTGCTCAAGTTGCAGCACGAGATCTGCGCGCCCCGCCAGAACTGTATTGTGCGTCGCCAAGATGGAGGTAAGCTGGTGCTCTTGATGCAGCCGCTGCATAAGTTCAAAAACAGCAGTTGCATTCCGCTCGTCCAAGTCTCCGGTGGGCTCATCAGCCAGCAAAAGTGCGGGCTTTTGCACTAAAGCGCGGGCAATTGCCACACGCTGTTGTTCCCCCCCGGATAACTCCCCTGCACGCTGGCTAACCCTTGCTCCCAGGCCAACTTCCCTGAGCCAGTGTTCAGAGGTTTCGAGCGCCTCTCTGTGCCTTGCGCCGCGCATCAGCAGTGGCATCGCCACGTTTTCGACCGCCGTAAAGTCAGCCAAAAGGTGGTGCCGCTGCCATACAAAACCAATTGAACGATTGCGATAATTCGCAAGTTCCGTTTCTCGAAACGAATCTATCGCCTTCCCTTCGAAGTATACTGTACCGCTCGTTGGCGTGTCTAGCGCGGCCAGCAGATGCAAAAAAGTACTTTTGCCCGCGCCCGAAGGGCCTACAATCGCAATCAACTTGCCCGTATCAATGCTGACGTTAACACCAGAAAGCACAACAATTTCAGTGCTCCCCGAGCCATAAACCTTGCGCAAATCTCGCGCTTCGACCAGCACGGTTACCTGCGCCGTACCATTCATCACGGAACCGGTCGAAGATGATGTTCCTATCGTCATGATTACTTAAGGGGAGATTGATATCCTGATTTATCTCTGCCCCTTGCGCGTTTTCCTTCTACTCCTTTAGATGCCCGTTCTGTTCATTTCGTCC
>DATAPT010000145.1:0-4768 GCA_036265065.1 Candidatus Acidiferrales bacterium
CCAATTTGGAAAAGTCGCTCGGATCGATTTATGCATGGGGGTGCGGCGGTTTATGATCTGGCAGTGCAAGCTGACGCCGATGTCTATCACTTTCATGACCCCGAATTGATTCCTGTCGCATTGCTGCTACTTATCCAAGGGAAAAAAGTTGTTTACGATATTCACGAGGACCTGCCAAGAACCATTGGATACAAGAATTACCTTCCACGCATTCTCGATAGGCCCATTTCACGAATAGTCGAGCTGATTGAGAATTGGGCTAGCTGCCGATTTTCCGCTCTGGTCACGGCCAGCCCGCAGATCGCGAGTCGATTCACTAAGCGAAACAGAAATCTCGCGATTGTAAACAATTACCCAAAGATGGAGGAAATTTCGGCCCCTAGTGGCAATTCTTTCAAAGATCGAAACCCGACACTTATTTATGTTGGCATGAGAATTACGAGATCTCGCGGCGCGGAGGAAATGATCCGCTCCATGGCGCTGCTTCCCAAAGATTTGCGTGCTGACTTAAAGCTGGTTGGGAATTGGGAAAATCCGGAACTCGCTTCTTCTTTAGAAAAACTTCCCGGGTGGAATCGCACAACGTTTCTTGGCCTGCTGGATCGAACAGAAGTTGCGGGTGAATTGCAAAAGGCATATGCGGGCCTTGTCATTTTGCATCCCGAAGCGAATTACGTAACTTCCCAGCCCGTTAAATTGTACGAGTACATGTGCGCAGGACTCCCGGTTATCGCTTCTGACTTCCCGGTATGGCGGGAAATCGTCACCAAGGCACGTTGCGGCCTGCTGGTCAATCCAATGAAACCTCAAGAGATTGCCCAGGCGATGGAATATTTGCTGACACACCCGGAGGAAGCTGAAGAAATGGGGCGGCGCGGGTTACAAGCAATCATGGACAATTACAACTGGGCAAACGAAGAACAAGAATTATTGCGTTTCTATAACAAATTGCTCAGCCAGGACGCAGCATTTGAAACAAGTCTAATTGGCAGGGGGCAAACCGCGTGAAGTTCCTAATATTAACTCAATATTTTGCACCTGAAATTGGTGCCTCGCAGGTTCGCCTTGGCTACTTGTGTCGTGAACTGGCCGCGGCGGGCCATAAAGTAGAAATCGTAACAGGCATGCCACACCATCACGCGGACAGAATTTTTCCGGAATATAGGGGTCAGTTTCTGATCGATGGAGAATGGGAGGGCCTGAAAGTTCATAGAACTTGGCTCTATGCCTCCAGCGGATCGAATTTAAAACGTTTACTGAGCTACGCGACTTTTGCCGCGACGTGTTTTTTTGGCCTGGCCCGGTCGGAAAAACCGGATTACCTTTTTGTGGATTCTCCGCCCATCTTCACGGGAATTCCCGGCTGGATCGCTGCAAAGATATGGAACGTGCCGCTCATTTTTAATGTGGCGGACTTATGGCCGGACTCCGTGCGGGACTTGGGAGTTATGAGCGATGGAATTCTGATGAGGATTGCCTTTGGCCTGGAGCGTTGGATTTACAAGCATTCCAACATTGTGACCGCTGTGACGGAAGGCATCCGCGAGTCGCTGTTGAACTCCAAAGGTCTTCCGCCAGAAAAAGTTTTATTTCTTCCCAATGGCGTGGATACCAGGCTCTTCCGCCCTTGCGCCTCGGACGAATCGCTGAAATATAAACTTGGGCTGGCGGGCAAGAAAATAATTTTATATGCAGGCAATCATGGCTATGCGGGCGCCGTGGAACAGATTTTGTATGCGGCGCAAACCCTGCGTCATGAAGATTCCTTTCACTTTTTATTTCTTGGCGAGGGACCGGAGAAACCAAAGCTCATGGAATTGGCCGTGAAACTCGGTCTGACGAATGTGACATTTCACAATGAAGTTCCTCTCTCAGAAGTGCCGGCGTTTGTGGGCATTTCAGATATGGGCGTTGTGACACTTCGTAAATCACAGGTGATGGCCGGCGCTCGACCTGCGAAAGCGTTTGTGATGATGGCGGGAGGAAAACCCATCGTGATGGCCGCCGAGGGCGAGGCCGCCCGCCTGATTCAATCCGCGGGAGCTGGAATCGTCGCGCCTCCCGAGAATCCTGAACTGCTTGCGAATGCGATTCGAACCATATTGCAGCACCCGGAAGCGGCTTCCCAAATGGGCGCCGCTGGAAGGAAATTCGTCGTTTCCAATTTCCAATGGTCCTTACTGGTCCGAAACTGGATTGCTCAACTTTCTAACACTTCAATTTTGGCCGCCCGGTCTAAGGGAGATGAAAATCATGCAGAGCGTGGAACGCGTGCCCGCCTCTCGAATGACTAGATCTCGAATAATTGCCGCTGCATCCGCGGCACTTTTACTAATTGTGCCGTCTGTAATGGGAGGACCGGCTTCGAACAAGGTGATCACGTGGGGCGGCAACACTCCCGAATGGAACCGTGCTCTGCACTTGGGAGCCGTGAGGTTGGGATGTTCGGATTCTCCTTCCAGCTGCGCGGGTTATTCTCAGCAAATGTCGAAGTCACAAGGTGTCGATAAAGTTTTTCTGAGCATCGCGCTTAATGCTGAAAAAACTCCCGTTTACGTGCGTGAATACAGCCGTCTCAGCCTGAGCCATCCCGAAATATATGAAATTGGCATTGATGATTTTGTAGGCCAGTGCGACAAGTTGAGTATGACGTTGCCGGCTCTATCGGCCATTCTGTCGCAGGTTGCTCACGATTTGAAAGGCGCAAATCCAAAACTCAATTTTGGAATTACAGTTTACGAAGATGAACTGAATTCCGATCATCTGCCTCTCGGTGAACTCGATGAGCAATTCAGGAAAAGCGTCGATTTCGTGCACTTGTATCCACATTACCGTCAGGAAAAGGTGAGCTTCTCTGCCGCGTCTCAACAAGCGCTGAAAATTTTCCCGCAGGCCAAGATCATTGCTGGCGTATACGCATATGACCGGCGGGATTATGTTGCATGCACTCGCGGAAATTCAACTCCATGCACGAATGATCAAGAGGTTAGTCTCTTCGCTCAATCCTTTAAAGAGCGCCTTGCCATGCTTGGTTCCGGTGAGGTGCAGTGGATCGAATTTTATCCAGGAAGTTTTGGAGAAGAAGCGAAGTGGCCCAGTTGGACCTCCTCCCGGATATGCAAACCGGAACGGTTGCAGGAGTGCTTTAGCAATACGGTGGCGATGCGCGAAATTGTAAGGAAAATATTAAATTCTCAATACGGCTCAAGCTAAGGATGACCATGGAAGCATATGTTAGCTGGCTTAAAGACAAAAATATGCCGGTCTACGAAATGGCAGGAACATATTGGCGAAGTTATCAAAAGGCACTCATCCCCGCTTCCCTTAAACCCGAACCCATAATAATTAGTGAGGAGCAGGGACAGGAATTATTGAGACGGTCGGGAGCGCTGCTCTTACGCTATTTTTCACGTACAGTAAAATACCCGACTTCGTTCTGGTATTCGGCCTGCAGCGAATACAATATTAAAACTCTATCGCAGAAAGTGCGGGGGAGAATCCGTCGGGGCTATAAAAGTTGCCGAGTCGAACGCATTGACCCGCTCTGGCTCGCGGATAACGGGTACGCATGCTACTCGTCCGCGTTTTCAAGATATCGCAATGCTGAACCTGATTCGAAAGAACAATTCGATGCCATATGCAGAAAAGCGGTGGGGGGACCCTTCGAATTTTGGGGTGTGTTTGTTGGGGATACCTTGGCCGGATTCGAAAAATTCGCCGTAGGGCCCGACTATGCGGCATCCCTGGTGTTAAAGCTCGATCCGAACTACATACACGAAAGCATCGGGCCCGCGCTAATGGACACCACCCTGAATAATTATGTTACCGAGCAGCGAAAGACGATGCACAACGGCTTTCGGTCGGTTATCCACGAAACAAATACTCACGACTTTCTTTTGACCCTGGGATTCAGCCGCGTCTATTGCGATCTCAAGATTATTTATCGGCCGGCGGTAAAAGCCTGCGTTGATTTGCTTTACAATCGCCGCCCGCTTTTAAATCGACTTCCTGAATCCACCATCAAGAGCAAAATTCTTGGTTTACTTTCTCAGGAAGAGATACGCCGCTCCATCGATTTTGACGGGGAGCGCCCGCATCGCGCCAATATTCTGGAACGAATCGTGCGCTCGGTTTGGGGCAACCGTTACGGCGCAACTGAGAAATAGAACTGAAGATCTCCATCCGTACGATTTAGAGTTCCCCACTGCGTCCAACCGGTCCAGGAACCGTTTTGCTCAAACTCTGCATGCCCGTCCGGGAAGAACGTTGTGGGTTGAAAGCCGTAGGCTGCCCCTTTGCGAATCGGGAAAGTTTGATACGTGGATGTCGCGGCCGCTTCAAATACCAGGTGGTAGGTTTTGCCCGGAATTAGCGTATAAGTGGTTGCAAAAGTATATTTTGCCCAGAAATAGGAAGGCGAAGTCGTACTGCTCTCCGTGATGTTGTTTGCAGGAATGCTTCCTTCTTCAACCAGGGATCCATCCGAATTTTCGACGCGAACGATCAGTGGATCAGAACCGTTCACTCGAGCAACGCGAATGCCGAGGGAGGCGAAGTTAACATCCGATCCGGAAACCGTAAAAGATTCACGAACCGCGCGCGTGCCGGATATGGGTTCAGGTGCTCCAACCCAGCCTTCCATGTAGCCCATGCCTTCGGTAGCGCCGTTCTGAAATTTGAGTTGGTAAATCGGAGTATATCCGGCGCGTATTCCCCAATTACCTCCGCCCTCACTGAGTAGAAGCGCCAGATCCGTTGTATCCGCGTT
>DATAPT010000146.1:0-3460 GCA_036265065.1 Candidatus Acidiferrales bacterium
CGCGCAAGGCCGGGGAGACCGATCAGCTTTTTGGGTCCGTTACTTCCGGTGATTTGGCCGACGCGCTCAAGGCGCAGGGCTTTGAAATCGATAAGCGCCGCATCCAGCTCGAGGAACCGATCAAGGTCCTGGGCGAGAGAGCGGTGACCGTGAAGCTCGTGCACGGCGTGACGGCGGAATTCAAAGCGGTCATCGAAAAAGAAGCGTAAGCTGTCTTTTTTTCGCAGCGTGCCCGGCCGCGCTGCAAACGATTTTGATGGGTCCCGTTCGCCGACTTGGCGAACGGGCATCTGGTTGACGCTAAAATACCTTAGTTCACGGTGTGCGTTACCTAATGTGGCAACCTTACAGCCCAAAATGCCTTCCATGTAGGTGGAGGTTCCTCCCTGTGCGGCTGATCCGAGCAACGGTGTGCTTATTTTCGCTATTGGGTGTCGTGTGTGCGTGCGGACGGATGGCGTCTGCCGGCCAACCGCAGGAGCCTTCGGGCGAAACGAGCGTCGCCAAGGGGAGACGCGTCACAAAGCAGGTGGTCGACGCTTTAGGCGGCCCGACCTATTTGAAAGTGCAGAACGTGCAATGCGATGGGCGCGAGGCCACGTTTGGGACAGCCGGAACTTTAATGGGATTCACTTTGTTTCGCGACACCTGGCTCTTTCCGGATAAGAACCGCGTCGAATATTTCACCAAGGGCGAACACACGATAGTCGGTTTCCTGATGGGGTCGGACGACTTGCTGATTACGCACGGCGGCGCGTTGATCACCGTGTACAGCGGAAAAGAAGGGTGGACTCTGGATAAAAGCGGAGTGTCCAACCAGCCGGATGACCTGATCAAAAATTTCAACGATCAACTGAAAACGGACATGAACAACGTGCTGCGCAAGCGCATGAACGAGCCGGGTTTTGAAGCGGAGTATGCGGGCCCGGATTTAATCGACTTGAAGGAAGCGGAGTGGATTGAATTTACCGACCGCGACCACCGCATGATGCGTCTAGGCGTCGACAAACATTCGCACCTGCCGCTGCGCTGGGTGGTGGTCACGCGCAACCCCGAAACGCGCGAGAAAATGGAAGTCATTACCAGCCTCACGCAATACGCGATGAATGACGGCGTAAAAACACCGCTGAGCATCGAGCTTTCGCGCAACGATCGCAAAGTGTCCCAAACATTTTTGAGCAGCTGTAAATATAACTCGGAAATGTCCCCGGACCTTTTCACTCGCGCTGCCCTCGAACAAGCCTCGAAAGATACGGGTAAGAAGGGGCTGAAGGAACCGAAAAACACGAAGTAAGGAATTACCCAGGGTATTTGCGGCCCGCAGCGTTTTTATTTAAATAAATCTGCGTCAATCCTGCTTATCAAATCACAGCTTGACATATACTTGCCGCACGGCTTATCTGTGTTGGGGCCACCCAACATTACAAACCCTGCTGCGTGGGGATGAATCTGCAATTTTGAGCGGAGGAATTGATGCGTCACAAGGCCTTGAACCGTTTGCTGATTGCGTGCGCGGGAATCTGGATTTTGGCGACGGCCGGCTGCTCGCCGAAGCCGACCGTGGTCGATGACGCGACGCTGCGCGCGGCGGATGGAGATTCCGCTAATTGGGTCACTTACGGACGCACGTATTCGGAGCAGCGGTTCAGTCCCCTCAAACAAATTGATGAGCAAAGCGTCAGCAAGCTGGGGCTTGCATGGACTTACAATTTCGAAACTTTGCGTGGGGTGGAAGCGACGCCACTGGTGAAAGACGGCGTGATGTACACAACCAGCGCATGGAGCATCGTCTACGCGTTCGACGCGAAAACGGGAAACCAACTCTGGAAATTCGATCCGAAAGTTCCGAAGGATCATGCGAAGTACGTCTGCTGCGACGTAGTGAATCGCGGCGTCGCGCTCTATAAAGGGCACGTCTACGTGGCGACGCTGGACGGGCGCCTCATTGCGCTAGACGGAAAGACGGGCTCAACCATTTGGGATGTTCAAACAACTCCGAAGGACGGAAGTTACGCGATTACAGCAGCGCCGCGGATTGCCAAGGGGCGAGTGTTGATCGGAAATGCTGGCGCGGAATATCCCGTGCGCGGCTACGTCTCCGCGTATGACGCGGAAACCGGGAACCTGGCCTGGCGCACTTATACGGTGCCGGGCGATCCGGGGAAGCCGTTCGAATCTGCGGCCATGAAGACCGCGGCTTCCACCTGGTCAGGCGAGTGGTGGAAGGCAGGAGGCGGCGGCACGGCCTGGGACTGCATGGTTTACGATCCTGAGCTGGACCTCGTATTCTTCGGCACTGGAAATGCCTCGCCCTGGTATGACGAGCTGCGAGGCAAAGGTGACAGCCTGTATACGGCATCCATCGTCGCTGTGCGCGCGGATACCGGCGAGCAAGTGTGGAACTACCAGACGACGCCGGGCGATAACTGGGATTACGACGCAACGCAACCGCTGATGCTCGCCACGCTCACTATCAACGGAGCGCAGCGCCGCGTGATCATGCAGCCGAACAAAAATGGCTTCTTCTATGTGATCGATCGCGAAGACGGAAAATTTATTTCCGCAAAACCTTTCGCTCCGGTCAACTGGGCAACCGGGTTTGATGCGAACGGCCGCCCGATCGAGAATCCTGCTGCTCGCCAACTTAAGGATGCAGCCCTCGTAAAACCATCCGCCGAAGGGGCGCACAACTGGAATCCCATTTCGTTTAATCCCACGACAGGCCTTGTGTACCTTGCGGTGCTTGAAGACACTTCCCTTCACGCGATTATTCCAAACTGGAAAATTAATTTGCACGACCAGACAACAGGATCGGATCGCGCTTATCGCGGGCCCGCGCGGGATGAATATCTGAAGATGAAGAGCAGCGGAAAGCTGGTGGCGTGGGATCCGGTCGCGCAAAAAGAAGCGTGGCATGTTGACCTGCCCGATCCGAAAAGCGGAGGCACGCTCGCCACAGCGGGAAACCTCGTGTTTCACGGTCGTGCGGACGGAAAATTTTCTGCTTATCGCGCTACGGATGGAAAACCGCTCTGGGAGTTCGACGCGGGAGTTGGAATCGTAGCCGCGCCGATGACATTCTCGGTGGATGGAACGCAATACGTCGCGGTGCAAAGCGGCTGGGGCGGCCCGCAGGTGCTGAGCAATCGGCCGCCGGGAAAAGGTCATGTTGGTGCGGGAAAACTGATGGTGTTCAAGCTGGGAGCGACCGGGACGCTGCCTCCTTACGAACACGTGGTTCAGCCGGTTCCCATGCCGACATTCAAACTGGCGGCGTCGAAGGCTGAAATTGAAGAAGGCCGCAAACTTTTCGCCAATACATGCGCGCGATGCCACGGCGGAGAAGCGATCAGCGGCGGCTCCGTTCCGGATTTGCGCTATGCCTCGCAGGCAACGCACGAAATGTTCGAGGAAATTGTTCTGGGCGGCGCGCGGCGGGAGTTCGGAATGCCATCGTTTA
>DATAPT010000147.1:0-4398 GCA_036265065.1 Candidatus Acidiferrales bacterium
TGCCCCGAAACATGCTTCGGGAGCATTTGTCCCGGTCGGCGATGAATCGCAAGATTCACTAACTCCAGGACCACCGGAGTTGCCAGGCCCACTGTGACCGAGCCAATGGCCAAGCCGAGAATGCCGCCAGCCAGCAGAAACATGCCAAGCACGGCGAGATTCACGCTTTCATATACTTCCAGGACGAGATCCCCAAAGATAAAAGCGATTGCAGCGACTACGAGGCCCCAGTTCACCCAAACACCCATGGAATGGTCCTCCTAACAGCGGATTTAACCCGACAATATCACCAGGCGGGCAAAGTTACAACAATTTCAATAGGGTACCCCGTACCCGGAAGGTAACTACATAATACTAGAGTAAACAGTGAAAGATAGAGAGGTGCAATGAAGTGCGTTTTCGGAGCGTGATTTTTTAATTAGCATGAGTTGGGCAGCCTGCGGAAAAAGGGGATTAATCTGTCATTCCGAGCGGAGCGAGGAATCTCTCTTTTACTCTTTTAGCTATATCTAAGAGAAATTTCTCGCTCCGCTCGGAATGACAGAATCGGTGAATTTTTGCGCAGTCTCGGAAGTCTGTGCTACTTAGACTTTCTTTTCGTTTTCTTGCTCTCACCGGATTTTTTTGATTTGGACGCAGCCGCCATTTCCTTGCGGCGCGCGACTGCCCAACCAAGTTTGTTCATCTGTTTTCCGCGAGCAAGGCCCAATGCATCAGCTGGAACATCCTTGGTGATGACCGAACCTGCGCCGATGTACGCGCCGTCGCCCACGCGCACAGGCGCAACAAGCGCGGTATCGCTGCCGATGAATACGCCCTTGCCGATCGTGGTGGGATTTTTATTGACGCCGTCATAGTTGCACGTAATCGTTCCCGCCCCAATGTTCGTTTTGCTGCCGATGCGGGCGTCGCCAAGATAGGTGAGGTGCATGGACTTTACGCCTTCGCCGAGCACGCTCTTTTTTACTTCCACGAAATTTCCCACTCGCGCGTTTTCTTCCAGGCGCGCGCTTTCGCGAATGTGTGCGAACGGACCCACTTGTGTGCCGCGCGAAAGGTGGCTGGCAGTGATCATCGTGTAGGGCTTCACGAGCACATTATCTTCAAGCACTGCATCGGACAGCACGCTGCCGGTGCGAATCGTGCATCCCGCGCCCACGCGAGTTTTCCCCAGAAGCTGTACGCCGGGTTCAAGGCGCGAATCCGCTTCGACAGTCACTTCCGGATCGATCAGCACCGTGTCGGGCAATTCAATCGTGACGCCCGCGTCCATGATGGCCGCGCGTTTGCGCTTGCGAAATACCAGGTCCACTTCGGCCAGATCGGCGCGGGTGTTGCAGCCCAGAACTTCGTCCGAGTCCGATGCGAGCACGGCCTGCACTTTTTCTCCCTTCTGCCGCAGCACGGCAATGGCGTCGGTCAGATAAAGTTCCTTGTGTTTGTTGGTGGGCTTAAGTGTCGAAAGGCAGGGCCACAATTTTGCGAGGGTGAAGCAGTACATGCTGGAATTGATTTCGCGAATCGGCCGCTGCTCCGGTGACAGTGCGGAATCTTCGACGATGGCCAAAACCGAGCCGTCCTCGTGCCGCACGATGCGTCCGTAGCCCGAGGGATTTTCGATTTCGGCGGAAAGAATTGTGGCTGCGGCGCCGCTCTCGCGATGCGAGCGGGCCAACGCGGCAATGGTTTCTGTGCGGATCAAGGGCGCGTCGCCCGGCAAAATGATCACAAATTTTGCGCGTGTTGGAATGGCGCGCTTCGCGACCAGCATCGCGTGGCCCGTTCCGCGCTGCGGCTCCTGCAAAATTGTTCTCACTCCGAGCGGCGCGACGGCAGCGGTCACGTCATCGGCCTGGTGGCCGACGACCGCCACAATTTCGCGTGTCTTGATGGGCTGGCAAGCGCGCACCACTTGCTCGACCAGCGGCCTGCCGCCCGCACGGTGCAAAACTTTTGCCAGCGCGGATTTCAGACGCGTGCCTTTGCCCGCAGCGAGAATCACAATCATAAAATCGGAGTTTGCCATGGATGTATTTTCAGCGTTCCAACGAGGAATGACAATCCATGGTAATCAGGAGCGGCGCGAATCGAATACTTTATTGACCAAACACATCAAAATTAAATGGATTGTCGGGAATGGAGTGGGGGGCTTAGTCCGCAGCAGAAGCGGAGACTTCGGCAAGTGGGTGCGAAGTTTCTGCATGCGCTTCTCCGTACGTCTCGGTCCACACCGTAGGATCGGCGAGCAAGCGCGTAACTAGCTGTGTATGCAACGCATGGCCGGCTTTGTAGGCTTCCACACGGGCCAGCAGCGGACGTCCGACAAGAGCCAAGTCGCCAATCAGGTCGAGCGCCTTGTGCCTGCCAAATTCATCGGGAAATCGTAAAGGCCCGTTCATGACACCGTCTTCGTTCAACACAATGGCATTTTCCAGTGAGCCGCCGCGGATCAGCCCCATTCGCCGCAAGCCTTCAAAATCCTGCACAAAGCCAAAGGTTCTGGCGGGCGCGAGCACCCGGCTGAAAGACTCGCGGCTTACTTTCATCTCAATTTCCTGCACTCCGACGGACTTATGTGCATATTCCACATAGCAACGAACGCTGAAGTCATTTGCCGGATAAATGCCGATGCGTCGTCCACCGTCCGAGAATTCCAGGGGTTTTACGATTTTCAGGTAGCGCCGCCGCTTGCGCAGCTTGCGGATTCCAGCCTGGACAAGCATTTCGATGAATGGCTGCGAGGAGCCGTCCAGGATGGGAAGTTCCAGCGCATCGATTTCGATGTAAACGTTATCGACATCGCAGGAATAAAGCGCAGCCAGAAGGTGCTCGGTGGTCGAAAGCAGCACGCCTTTTTTCATCAGGCTCGTGGCATAGCTGACGCGGGCCACGTTTCGCACATGCGCTTCGATCTCAAAGTTGTCGAGGTCAACTCTGCGGAAAACGATGCCCGTATCTGCGGGAGCCGGCACGAGGCGCAAATGAGACTTTACGGCCGTATGCAGCCCGATTCCGCTCGTCTCGACAGCTCTTTCTATAGTTGTCTGGAAGCTCATTCCCATCATTTATTGTAGCATGCGATGGGCCTTTGCTTACGTTGTTTATAGGCTTAGAATCAGATGTTTAGAGGGAGTGCTGGAATTGCGTGTGGTAAAAAAGACACACAACCAACCGTTCTGCGTGGTGGAATAGCATCAAAGCGGTACAGCCATTTGCTCAAATTTAAACGGTTCTTTGCGCCCGCGAGGTAGGAAGACAGGGAGGTTGCCACGAAACCGTCAGTGCGCTTCGTTTGCCGTTGTAGCACCCGCCCTTCTTTTGGGGCGGGCCGCTTGTGTCTATTCCGAGGTCCGCATAGAATGAGTAATTGAAAAGAGCACAGATGGCTTCTCCGTTTAACATCATTTCGAATACTGTTCCCACGCAACCCCCTGGGCCGTCGATTGATCCCGCGGCACACCCCAGGCCGGACTGGCTGCGCGTCAAATTTTTTAACGGACCCAAATACCAGGATCTGAAGCGCCTGATGCGCACGCTGGAATTGAATACGGTGTGCGAGAGCGCGCGATGCCCGAACATGGGCGAGTGCTGGGAGCACGGCACGGCGACCTTCATGATCCTAGGGAACATTTGCACGCGAGCTTGCGGATTTTGTGCAGTGCCTTCGGGCAAGCCTGCCGGGCCGCCCGATGAGCAGGAACCCGAGCGCGTGGCCGAAGCGGCGGCGCGCATGGCTTTGCGCTATGCCGTGGTGACGTCAGTGAACAGGGACGATCAGCCCGATGGCGGCTCGGGAATTTTTGCGCGTACGATTCATGAAATTCGCAAGCGGCTGCCAGCCTGCAAAGTGGAAGTGCTGATCCCCGATTTTCGCGGGGACTGGAAGGCGCTGGAAACCGTAATTGCCGCGCGGCCGGATGTTCTGAATCACAATACGGAAACGGTGCCGAGGCTTTATCACGAAGTCCGCAAGGGCGCTGTGTATGCGCGTTCGCTCGAACTCTTGCGGCGCGCGAAATCTCTCGCGCCCGATATGCCGACGAAAACGGGGCTGATGCTGGGTCTCGGTGAAGAGCGTGAAGAAGTGCTGGCCGCCATGCAGGATTTGGCCGCGCAGGGTACGGACATTTTGACGCTTGGCCAGTACATGCAGCCGACGCGCGAACATCTGCCTGTCGTGCGCTACGTCCACCCGGATGAATTTGCCGAGTATAAAAAATTAGGCGAAGAGATGGGCTTTGCGCATGTCGAGTCGGGGCCGCTGGTGCGTTCTTCCTACCATGCGTTTGAGCAGGAAGCTGCGGCGCACACGTAGCCATCGATTTCATTCCAACATGAAAACTGCGATTTAGTGGCGCGGGCTTCAGCCTGCGGATTTTAGGCCTTGCAAGGACTAAC
>DATAPT010000148.1:0-2693 GCA_036265065.1 Candidatus Acidiferrales bacterium
TAATGCTTCGCTCGCGTCGCTTCGAGTGGACGATAAGACAAAAACCGAACGCGATAAAGCAGAGCTAGTCGGGCGCGGTCAGGTCGATGAAGCAGCAGAAGTGGCGCTGGAGCAGGCGGTCATCTCAGCTGAGCGAGGTGAAAAGAATGCCGGCGCGCTGCTGCAGGATTTTGTTCGCCGTTTTCCGGATCATCCGCGCGTTTCTGAAGCGCAGATAGCATTGGCTGAGATGGCGTATCATTCCATCCCGCCCAAGCTCGATGAGGCAGAAAAAAATCTGGCGGCGGCGCGCGCGACTCATCCAACAGAGCTTGCCGTCGAGCATGCCGATTATCTCGCGATCTGGCTGGCGGATGCTCGCGGTGCGGACAGCGACCGGGTCATCGCAGCGGCCCGCGATTTTCTTCGTGCACATCCCAACTCGCCGCTGGTGGCGGAAGTACGTTTGAAACTGGCCGAATCGCATTTTCGCCGGCAGGATTTCGCCAGCGCGCAAACAGAATTCGAAACCCTGGCACAGGAGAACCCGAAATCGGCGCTGACCGAGCAAGCACTCTTTCTGGCCGCGCAATCGGCGATGGCAAGCATGGCCAGCCAATCGCTGGACCACGCCTTGGAATTGCTGACGCAAGTCGTGGCAATGAACGGCGAATTTCGATGGGCTGCGCGCAATGAACAGGCGGCAATCGAACGCCGGTTGGGAAAATCACAGGACGCTCAGGCGCTTTATGATGAAGTGCTCAAAGGAGACGCCCGTGCGGCGGAAAAGCGCGAAGCTCTGTGTGGGAAAGCCGACATTTTTTTTGAGCAAGCCAATGCCAATGCCGCCAACCTCGCTCGCGCAGTTGGAATCTATGATCAGCTTGCCGATGAAGCGGCGAATCAGCCGCATTGGCGCAATCAGGCTCTGTTCAAGAAAGGTGTTTGCCTGGAGAAGGGATCGGATCGCGACGGTGCGCTGGCGACCTTCTATAGCATTCTTGAATTTAATCCTTCCCCCGACCGGCCGCCGGAGTTTTTTTGGTTTTACAAAGCCGGATTTAACGCGGCGCGATTACTGGAGGAGCAACAAAAATGGGAAGCAGCAGCGGCGATTTACGAAAAATTGGTGGCGGCCAATGGACCGCGCAGTGAGGAGGCCAATGCGCGACTTGGCCAATTGCGTCTGGAGCATTTCCTCTGGCAATAACGGGAGGAAATTAATTGCGATTGTCATTGTATTGCACGCGGAAATGCTGCATAATCCAGATATGAAAACACCATTCAGGCTGTCTGGCCTGGTTGGTTGGATGGGACGATGCGGCGTCGCGCTTGTCGCGCTGGCGTTTTGCGCATCGGCACTTGCTGATCCGAGCAAGAATGTAGTAGTCGAGCCCAAGGCACAGGTAAGCAAAATCCAAGCAGTACCTAGCAGTGTTGTCGCCAAAAAGCTATACTACACATTTACCGGCGGGTCGGCAATTCCCCAGCCAATCGACCGCGTGAGCGGGCCAATTCCCACCACTGCGTCCCCGATGCTAGTGTACGGGATTAACACTGGCGAGTAAGCGGCAGTAGAATTTTTCGCCGCGAGCAACGCGCTTGAAAAAGCGCGTCGGGAAAGTTTATTTTTTTCGCCAATCCATCAAGGCACGCAATCGACGCCCGGTTTTTTCCAACGGATGACGCCGTCCCTCTTGCAACAATGCACGATAGCGTTTCCCGCCGGTTTTCATCTCCCGAATAAATTCGCGCGCAAATTCTCCGGTGCGGATTTGTCCCAGTGCCATCGCCATCTTTTTGTGGACGTGCTTATCCACAATTTTTGGTCCAACGGTGAGATCGCCCCATTTCGCGGTATCGGAAATCAAGTCGCGCATCCCTGCGATTCCTGCTTCGTGGATCATATCGACGATGAATTTCAGTTCGTGCAGGCATTCGAAGTAGGCCAGTTCCGGCGCGTAACCAGCACGGACCAAGATTTCGAACGCGGCCCGAATAAGCGCGGTTGTTCCGCCGCACAGCACGGCCTGCTCCCCGAAAAGATCGGTCTCCGTTTCTTCCCGAAAAGTTGTTTCGATGACACCGGCCCGGGCGCATCCGATTGCTTTGGCCCAGGCAAATGCCAGCGCCCGCGCCTGCCCGCTAACGTCATTTTCCACAGCAAGCAAGGCCGGCACGCCGCGGCCAGCTTTAAACTCGCGCCGCACCATTTGCCCTAGTCCTTTCGGTGCCACCATTACCACATCCACATTGCGCGGAGGGACGACAGTCCGGTAAACCACGGTGAACCCGTGAGCGAAGAGAAGCGTTTGTTCACGCCGTAAATACGGCGCGATTTGTTTGACGAAAATCTTCGGCATCTTTGTGTCCGGCAGCGCGAGAAAAACAATGTCGCTTTGCCCAACCGCTTTCGATGTTTCCAGAACCGCAAGTTTGTGCGCTCGCGCCGCCGGGCGCGACTTACTACCCCGATGCAATCCAACGACGACCTCGAACCCGCTGTCCCGAAGATTTAGGGCGTGGGCATGGCCTTGCGAGCCAAACCCGATCACGCCGCAAATTTTGCCGCGCAGTGGCTCGAGTCTGATCTGCTTGTCGCGATAAATTCGCACTGCCATCGCCGGACAAGAGTGGCTGAAGCGGCCCCCGACGCCAATTTCAATTTAATTGGCCGCTATCCGTGGCGAAGTCACAATCGCCTTCAATCGCGT
>DATAPT010000149.1:0-9384 GCA_036265065.1 Candidatus Acidiferrales bacterium
CAGGCACTTCAGCCTGTGCAGGATTTGCTCGAGTTAACAAGAGCGCACGGGCAGGAGTGCCTGTGCTACACGAGTTTTTCCGCAGACTGCAAAGCCACGACCCACATTTCACACTTATGGTTTACGAGATTTCCTGGAGCGCGGCTTCCATTTCCGATCGCGCATGGTCATCGCCGGTGCGTTGGGCTACGGCTATGCCCGTGGTGAGGGCTGCACGCGCTTCCACTGTGCGGCCGGATTTTGCGAGGAACTGGCCGTATTGGAAATAGGCGGCAACGTAATCGGGATGGGAAGTCATCAGCGCTTTGAAATTTTCATCGGCTGCGGCGGCATCACCGGTGTTGGAGCACTCCATCGCCAGGCCGTAGCGGGCGAAGGCGTCCGTCGGTTTTGAGGCAACAAATTCTTCGAGCATCTGGCGGCGCGTTTTCTTCTGTGGTTGGGACAATGTCATGCGCATAGTATATTCGCGCTGCAGCGGAACGCCAAATGAGTTATGGGAACTAAAATACGGGCGCCGCACAAAAGGTGCCTTTGCTTTCGGGAGCTCGCGTCCATTGAATAAAAAAACTTCCAGCAATTCCGCAATCGAGAAAAACAAATTGGAGAAAGCGCTTCGCGGGCGGCTGGTCAGCGCTTCGCGCACGGAAATGACGGAACTAGTGCTGCCCCAGGACTCGAACATACTGGGAAATATTCTGGGTGGGCGAGTCATGCACTTGATCGACATTGCCGGGGCGATTGCGGCGCAGCGGCACTGCCACAATCAGGCGGTCACTGCGTCGGTGGATCATCTTGATTTTTTGAATCCCGTGCGGGTGGGCGATTTGATCGTGCTCGAAGCGCAAGTCAATCGGGCGTTCCACACTTCGGTCGAGGTAGGAGTCGATGTTTTTTCCGAAGATTCTTTCGCGGGGATTCGGAAGCATACGACCACGGCGTTTTTGACGTTTGTGGCGGTGGATGAAACCGGGAAGCCGGTTCCCGTGCCGCCGGTGATCGCGAAATCGAGCGCTGAGAAGCGGCGCTACCAGGAAGCAGGCGAACGTCGCGAATCGCGAATCAAAACGCGAAAAAATAAATAGGGCATATTGTTTTCACGGGATTTTCTTCTCGCGCCTTCCTCTTGTTTTTCTCTGTGCCCTCTGTGTTAAAGATTTTGCAGTTTGCGGCTCGCGCGAAAGTTCAAAGGCTTTAACACAGAGGGCACAGAGAAAAACAGGAGAAAAGCGGAGAATTTAGTTGCTTAGTTTGGCGATCCACGCGATGGGCGTGGTGGGTTGCGGGCTGCCGCCGGCGGGCTCATCGGTTACGGCGAGGGCCGCAATTTCATTCAAGGGAATTGTGACCGGAGCGACGAGAGCAATCTGCCCCGACGTATCGGGATGGAAGATTGCGGCGCTTACGGGCTTTCCCGATTTTGGCACAAACCAAAGTTGCAGAGTGCGCGCGGGAGGCATGGACGGCATTTGATCGGCGGTAATCGCCACGCCCATGTGCGGATGCAAATAGGCATGGACGGCGGGCATGTTTTTATCCGTGGGCTCGAGTTTCAGCTGCCTGGAGTCCGAAGAAAGCATGACGGAGGCGACCATGCGGTCCATCTCCAATTGATTTTGAAGCGCCTGGCTCTGCATAGTGGCAATTTTCATTTGTTTGCGCAGATCGGCGAGCTGATCGTTTTGGCGGTTCATCTGGCGAATTGAATAACCAGTGATGAGGGCAAGCGCAGCGGCTGCGAGCCATGCCCACGCCGGGAATGTTGTTTTTTCTGGAGTAAATTTTTTCTGCTCAACAGGCGCGAACGCGCGCTTCGCATCACCCGACGCGTTGACCGCGTCCATGATCTTGGCACGCAACTCGGGCGGAGGTTCCGCGCTGGGGGCGGCGAGCGCCAGTTGAGAGACGATTCCTCTGGCTTCGGCTACGCCGGGAGTGCACTTCGGGCATGCTTGCGCGAGGTGCTGCTCGAGTTCCGCGCGCTCTTCGCCCTCCAGCACGCCCAGCGCGTACTCATCGTAAAGCTGTGCGAGTTGTTCGCAAGTCATCAAGAGCTTGCTTCTCCAAGAGACTGCCGGAGACGCAGCAGTCCAGTGCGAATCCAGCTCTTTACCGTGCCAAGCGCTTCGCCGGTTGTTGCGGCAATTTCACTGTGCGAAAGGCCTTCGAAAAAGGCCAGTTCAATCGCTTTTCGCTGCGCATCGGGCAGAGAGGTCATAAGGGCTCGAATTTTTTCCGCGCGCCTTGTCCTGTCAATCTCGCCTTCCGGATCGGGGCGCACCACGGCAGAAGGAAGAATATCGGAATCCGAATCTTCGCGGCGACGTTGTTTTTCGCGCTTCAATCGGAGGAAATCCAGCGCGCGGTTGCGGGCCATGGTAAACAGCCACGGTTCGAGAGGGCCGCGTTCGATCTGAAATCGTTCCGCGCTTCGCCACAGCTGGAGAAAAACATCCTGCACGATTTCTTCGGCCGATGAAGGATGCTGGGCGATGCGCAGAACCAGGGAATACACAGGCCTGCCGTAACGGTCGTAAAGCGCTTCGAGCGCGCCGGGATCTCGCTGCAGGATGCGCTGCATTAGCGCAGCGTCCGTGGGTTGTCTGCCCTCAGGCCAGGGTTGGACGACCGCGAGAAGCAAAGGTCAATTTCCTTTCGGCTCTCCTATTAGTACGAAGAAACCATTCGAGTGGATGAGATCGCGCACCGGAAAATTCTGGTGGGGTATCTTACTACGAGGAGGGTCTTAGTAGGGTAGGCTTCAGCCTGTCTTCTTTTGAATTTTGCCGCGTTGGCAGAAGTCAAAAGAAGACAGCTTGAAGAGTCTGCGCGAGAACTGCAAAATTGGAAGCTCAGCGGCTAAACAGTCTGCGGAAAAAGTATCGTAATCTGTCATTCCGAGCGGAGCGAGGAATCTCTCTTCGATTTAACAATAAGGCAAAAAAAAGAAAGAGAGATTCCTCGCTCCGCTCGGAATGAAAGAGAGTGGGCGTTTTTCTGCAGTTTGTGAAGGCTATCTTTTTTGATTTTTCGGCAGGGCGGCAAAAGTCAAAACCGGACAGGCTGAAGCCTGTCCTACTTAAATCACGCGTGGGCTACGGCTCCTACTCCTGCTACTCCGACGGAGGCGAGATAAATTCGCGCGGCGTCGGCGGTTCGGAAAGCTTGTTCGACGCTGGAGCCGATGGATGGGCCCGATAAATAATTTCCGGCGAGAAACAGTCCGGGGATGGATTCCGTAAGCGATTCCAGCGATTTTACGATTTGGGTGTGGCCCAGGTTGTATTGGGGCAATGCGCGCGCGTAGCGGTGCAGATTAGTGGCTACCGGTTTTTCTTTGATTCCGAGGATGCGCGCGACTTCGCCGCAAATGGTTTCCGTAATTTCCTCGCCGCTCAATTCACAAAATTTCGGATCGGTTGCCCCACCCGAAAAACTGGTGATGGAAACCATTCCTTCCGGCGCGCGCCCTGCGAAGAGCGATGAGCTGAAGACCGTTCCGAGGACGTGCAGTCCTTCGGCACGAGGAACGAGGAAGCCAAATCCATCCGGAGGGCGCTGAAACTGCTCGCGGCGGTAGCCTGCGGAAAGGACATTAACGGGAGCGTATTCGATTCGCGAAAAAATAGGCGCGAAGGAATCGGAAAGGCTCGAAAGAATCTGCGAAGCAATTGAAGTCGGGGTTGCGAGGATTATTGCGCTGGCGGCCAATGTTTCGTGCTGATCGCGACGCGTGATATCGATTTCAAACCAGGGCTTGCCGTTCGCTTTGCCGTGGCGAATCGCGGTTACGCTCGTTTCCAGGTGAAGCGACGCGCCCAGCCGGGAGGCGATGGCGCCCGGCAGAGTGTCCATGCCGTCGCGAAAGGAGCACAGTCCGGCGCGCGGCGTGCCTTTCGGAGAGCGCGATTTCATGGCGCCGCGGAGAACGCTTCCGTGTTGCGATTCAAATTCGTGAATCTTCGGGAAAGATGCGCGCAAGCTTAATCGCTCCGGATCTCCTGCGTAAACACCGGAAACAAATGGCGCGACCAGGCGGTCCAGCAATTCCGGGCCGAATTTGCGGCGAACAAAACTGGCGATGGATTCGTCCTCGGAGGGCGGCTGCGTCCTGCGCATAATTTCCGTGAGCAGGCGCCACTTTGTGCCGCCGGAAAACAGAGGCGTAGAAAAAAGGGAAGGCGGGGACATCGGCGCGGCGACCATTTGCCCGCGCAATAAAATGTAGCGCGGGGCTCGCGGATTCGCACGCAGCAGCCGATCTTTCAGGCCGAGCGCATCGATCAGTTTGAGCAGGGGTTCGGTGGTCAGAAAACTTTGCGGGCCGAGGTCAAAGCGGAATCCATCTTTTTCTATGGTGGAAATAACACCGCCGGGAAGCGGTCCAGCCTCGACCGCATGCACTGGAATTCCGGCTTGCTGCAAATGATACGCGCACGCGAGGCCCGAAATTCCTGCGCCAATGACGAGTACAGGATATGCAGTCTGCGCGGAGGTGGACACTAATAAAGCCTCGATCGTTCGATCAGAGAGTTTTTGAAAAGAGCGGACGGCTTTCGAGTTTCTGTTTCTCCAGATAGGGATCGAAAACCATGGCGATATTGCGAATGAAAATGCGGCCCAGGAGCGTAGTGCGCAGTACGCCGTTCTCCAGTTCGATTAAACCGTCGGAGACGAAGGGAGCGAGGCGCTCGATTTCCGGAGCGAACGTCTGATTGAAATCGATTCCAAATTCCTGCTCAATTTCGCTGTTGATCAGCACTCCATGGCACAGGATGCGATTGATCACCGTGCGGCGCAGCAAATCGTCATCCGTGAGGCGGTAACCGCGCATGGTGGCGATGCCGCGGCTTTCGACGCGCTCCCGATAGTGGGTTACGTCGCGATCGTTTTGCGCGTAGCACATGCGCGTTCCGCTGATGGCGCTGACGCCCATGCCGTAAAGGTCCGCGCCCGCTTTCGTTGTGTAGCCTTGGAAATTTCTGTGCAGGGTGCGTTCGCGCTGGGCCACAGCCAGTTCGTCGGTGGGGCGCGCGAAATGATCCATGCCAATGTATTGGTATCCAGCGTTTAAAAAACCTTCCAGGCCCGCGCGAAAAATGTGGAATTTTTCCATGCCTTCCGGAAGCCGAGTGGCGAGTGCGCCTTGCTGCTTGCGAAGCCACGGCACATGCGCGTAGCTGAACATGGCGACGCGATCCGGCGCGATGGCAACGACTTGTTCCACCGTGTGGGCGAAACGCTCGGCCGTTTGCAAGGGCAGGCCGTAGATTAGGTCTACGTTGATACTGTCAAAACCCAGTTTGCGCGCGGACTCGATCAGGCTGCGCGTCATTTCCAGCGGCTGCACGCGGTGAATCGCCAGCTGCACTTCGGGATGAAAATCCTGAATGCCCATGCTCAGGCGGTTGAAACCGAGACGCCGCAGCGCTTCCAGATGCGCCTGCGATGTGACGCGAGGATCGATCTCGATTCCAATTTCGGCGTCGGGCGCGAACGTGAATCGTTCCGTCGTGAAGCGAAATAAACCTTCCATCTGTTCCGGAGTCAGATACGTTGGCGTGCCGCCGCCCCAGTGAAATTGCACCACGGGCCGCTCGCGCGAAACGAAGCGGCTGACATGCTCAATTTCCCGCTCCAGCGTTTCAATGTAGGGAGGCGCGACGCTATGATCTTTGGTGATCACCACGTTGCAGGCGCAGAACAGGCAGAGGCTTTCGCAGAAGGGAAGATGCATGTAGAGCGAAACCGGAGTGCGCTCAGCGTTGGCCGTTGCGTAAAATTGCTCAAGGTCATTCGGGCCAAAATTATCCTGCCACACGGGCGCGGTGGGATAACTCGTGTAGCGCGGCCCAGGCCGGTTATATTTCTCGAGAAACTCTTCTGAAATTTCGAAGCGTTCCCGGTTCAGCTGCAAATGGAAATTGGAATCGCTCATATTTTAAGCGGGCGAGAAATGTCGTCCGCACCCCAAAAAAAATCTTAGAACTCATCTCCCAAATGCCCTGGATGTGAAGCACGATCTCTTGCCAGGGGCTAAAGCCCGGTCTTTCCTTGTGTCTCGATGTCGCGGCTGAAGCCGCGACCCACAAAAAATATTTATGAGATGGTCTTTCGATATAGCTTCAAATTGCGCCTTCCACGCGCACTTTATCGCTTAATGATATCGATTGCCCCTCTTGTACGAACGCGCGGGCATTTTCCACCGGCGTTTGCTGCAAAATTCCATGGCCTAAATTCAGAATATGGCCAACGCCGCCGGAACTTTCGATGGCGGCGCGCGCGGCTTGGCGGACGCCTGCTTCCGGCCCCAGGAGCATACACGGGTCCACATTGCCTTGCAGCGCGATGTTCGGCCCGACTTGCTCGCGCACCGTGGCCAGGTCCACGCGCCAATCCACGCTCAAGACATTCGCGCCCGATTCGGCGGCGGCAGTGAGCAAGTGGTTCGAGGCCTTTGAGTAGAGAATGACGGGCGTATCTCCCGCGCCAATTTCTTCGATCAGCATCTGCGTGGCGGGCAGAGCGAATTCGCGATATTGCTCAACGTTCAGTTCGCCGACCCAGGTGTCAAACAGTTGCACGGCTGACGCGCCTGCGGCGATCTGCGCGCGCAGGTATCCGGCTGTGGCGTGCGCAATGCGCTCGAGCAGGTTTCGAAACAGTTCGGGCTCGGAGTAGAGCAAAGTTTTTGCGGCAGGGAAGCCGTCTTTGCCGTGGCCTTCGATCATATAGCAGGCGAGAGTCCAGGGCGCGGCGGCAAAGCCTAAAACTGGGACGTTGGGTCCGAGTTCGCGCACGAGGCCGCGAATGGCGTTCATCAGGAAGCCGGTTTCCTGCTCGGGATCGAAGGAGTAGAGCGCACGAACCTGGGCCGCTGTTCGAAGAGGAGTTTCGATCACGGGACCTTTGTCCGACAATTCGAACGGCAATCCCATCGCGCCAACAGGAATCAAGATGTCAGAGAAGACGATGACGGCGTCCACGCCCAGGATGCGACGTGGTTGCAGTGAAACTTCAATGGCCAGCTCTGGCGTTTTGCAAACTTCCAGAAAGTTATGTTTCAGGCGGATGGCGCGATATTCCGGCAGGTAGCGTCCGGCCTGGCGCATGATCCAGACAGGGACGCGTTCCACGGGCTCACAGCGGCAAGCACGCAGGAACAGGGATTTGTGGTCTACGGATTCGGTTAATTTGGCCATCGGCGTTTTGGTGCGAAACTATGATAACAAAAGATTTTGGGGGTTGCTTGGGTGCGTTCCAAGGAGCACCCGAGACGGATCCGTAAATTATAGATTTCGGTAGTACATCGAATCTACTTGTATCCGCAGAAAAGCTGCCCGCCCGAAATGCGGGCGGGCGCTACGAATGCAAGGGCAAAACCTGAGCCTGCTTCACCATTTCAACATGGTCGTGCGCGTCAACGTGACTTGGCTGGTCACTCCGGCGGGAGCGCCTTTGTATAAGTGAAAAGCTGAATATTGCTCCATGTATGGATCGTCGGAAGACAAGCAGTCGATGGGAATGATCACCTTGTATCCGCGCTGCGCGGAGCCGCCGCCCGTGCCGATTCCCACGCCTTGGAAGGAAGTTCCGCAGACGATCACGGTTTTGATTCCACGAGCTTTTAACTTTTCCTCCAGATTTGAGCCAATGAATTTGTCGGGGCCGTTCTGGCGCGCCCACTCACCGTCCCGCGCCATGACGCCCGGATCAATCTGATCGGCGGGCGTGGCTTTGCCGTCGCTTCCCACGTAGCTGTACCAGAGCATTGCTCCGGCGGCGCGAGCTGCGTCATGCAATTTTTTTACTTTGGGAACCGAGGCCACGCAGCGGGGGCGCGCGCCGCAATTCATTTTCATCATGTCCAAAATCAATAGAGCCGTCGTCGATCCGTCGAGCGTAACGGGTTTAAGCTCTGGCAACGGCGGTGGTTTTACAGCGGACCAATCGTCGAGGATGTCCGCGGCCAGCGGCAGGGCCGAAAGTGTAATCGCGAGTCCGACGATGGCGACGGCCGCAGCACGAAAAAAATGATCTTTGAGTGACATAATTCACCCCTTCAAAAGTTCTACGCTTTTCTGTTTATGTTCCCGTGTTTTACGGCCCACTTTCTGAGGCATCCTACGCTTTCTGCCTCATTCAGACAATGGATTTGCCGCAGCTCCATCATCGATTGAGAAAGTAGTTAAAGTATTTTGCACGGACCGGTTGGGCGGAGGGCCGGTGGCGAACCATTGCGATACATTTTCTGCCCTTTGGTGCTTTCATGCTGCAGAATTAGCTATAATGTCGAGGCAATGGTGATTTCTGGCAGGGGGGAATACCTGCCGGCGAGCGCCCGCACAACAAGATGACAAGCCCTTACGTGATTGCGACGTTAATTCTATATGCGGCCAGCCTGGCGCTGTATATATGGAATTTGCGCGAACCCTCAACCGCTGTGGGAATTGGCGCAACCGCCTGCCTCATCGGAGGCCTTGGGCTTCATTACCTGGCGCTGCTGGCCCGTTCGCGATTGATTCACGCGGTTCCGTACGACGATCTTTTTGGCTCGCTTTCATTATTTGCGTGGCTCCTCGCCGCGACTTATCTTTGTCTCGAAGCGATTCACCGGCGGCGTGTGGTTGGCCCTTTCGTATTGCCCATAGTTCTGGCCGTGTTTCTGCTTGCTCACTTGCCTGAGGCGAAACTCGTAAAGGCGCCGCCCGCGCAGGGGCCGCTGTTCGCATTTCACGTGACGCTGAACATCCTGGCCTATTCGGCATTCGCGATTTCCTTTGTGCTCAGCATTATTTTTTTAATTCAGAACCAGCGCCTGCGCGATCACAAGCTGGGCGTGGTGGGATGGCGTTTTCCCGCGCTTGATGTGCTCGATCGCATGACGCGCAGCAGCGTCCTGATCGGATGCATTTCGCTCGCGGCGGGCATGACGGCGGGAATGATCTGGGCGCACCGGCTCGAAGGAAGCTATTGGGACGGCGATCCGAAGGTGATCGTTACGGTATTGATTTTGTTGGCCTATATTGGCTACACGTTTTTATCCCGGACATCATCCTGGCGCGGGGCAAGGGCGTCTGCCCTCTGCATTATCAATTTTATGTTTGTAATTTTTAGTTACAGCATTGTGAACCGGTATCTTTCTCATTTTCACCGGTATTTTTGATCTGGATATCGAACGGGGATCGTAGAAAGCTCTCCAGGCATTTCACAGATGGAAATTGTCCTCATCGGATTGAACCACAAGACGGCCTCGGTCGATCTGAGGGAGCGCGTCGCCTTTACGCCGGAACAGGCGCGCGAGGCTGCCGAACAATTGCGTTCGCGCGGGCTTCTCGAAGAATCGCTGGTGCTTTCGACGTGCAACCGCAGCGAGTTGTATGG
>DATAPT010000150.1:0-6742 GCA_036265065.1 Candidatus Acidiferrales bacterium
GCGCCCGCTTCTTCTGAATGATGGCATCCGAATATTTTGCGAGGTAATGCACGATCGTCTCGATACGAATGCGAATGCTTCCCGCGGGCTTGGTCGAATCCAGATCGCCAAATTTAAAAAATAATGTCCCGGCGGCCTCGACAATTTTTTGCGTTGGCGTGTAGGTCGGTTGGTCCATGCCGCACTCATAGCTGGAAAGCCGCAGCACGCACGTCACCCACGGAAAACGCGCCGCGAATTTCGCGCCCCACAAAATTTCATTCGTGTTGCTGCTGTTGGAGGAAGTCCAAACGTCCGAAATATCGAGCGGCGAACGAATCTTTTTCGCCTGCACTTCTTCGCCAAACACCCAGCCGAGTAAATCTTCGTCGATCGGGAGATATTGCAGCCACACGATGGGATACCCATGCGCCTGCAGATCGGCTTCAATCTCGTGCCCGATTCCCGGGTCCATGTGATACGGCCGGGCCAGGACCAGCACGCAAGGTTTGTTTTCGCGCGCGCACCAGGTCAGAATTTTTCGCGTTTCCGCGCGCGCTTTCTCATTAAATTCGCGCAGGGCTTTGTAACCCGCGTCCACGGCACGCTGCGTTTCCGCCATGTCCAGGTCGAACACATCTTTCAGCGCGTCATACATTTGCTTCGGAACCATGTCCGGCTCAGCCATATTCACAAACGGCGCGGCATACTTGATCCCGTTGTCGCCGAACACGTCGCTTTCCTTCACGAATCCAGCGCGAATATTTTCAGGTCCGGCCATCACGCGCGTGCAGGTCAGATTTTCCGAGACATGCCCGCGCATAAAAGAAGGCAGCGAATAAATCATCGGACTCATGATGATGTGGAGTTTTCGCTTCTGGCCGAAGATCAGCTCGCCATAATGCCCACTCATGGCCTTTACCGGATAGCAGCAGTCCACCGTGCCGCGGCCTTTGCCGAATTCGCGGCCCTGCTCCTCGGACGTATCCGAGCTGAACACAATATTTTCAGAGCTGATGCCAATCTCGCGCAGAAACGCGACCCAGAACTGGTGGGTGCTCCACATGTTCAGGACCTTGGGGATGCCGACCCGGACCCCCGAGCGGTCCTTAGGCGGAAGTGGAGACTCGACGGAAGCCTTCTTGCCGAACCATGTCTGCAATGTTTGGAAACGCATTCTTGGTTTTCTCGATTCCGGCCTTGATCACTTTCATTTCATTTAAATCTTCGACGAGTCCCTTAGGGCACGAATTATTGACGATCACGCGCTCCCATCCCACGGAAATGGGAATCTTGCTCCACTCGCGGCCCTTGCCGCCGGGCAGCGCCACGTCGATGAAGCTGCGCTGGCAATTCACCGGGCACCAGTTGCATACCGTATCTTTCGCGGTCGTGGTGGTGTACGTCAGTTTGTCGATCACGTCGAAACCGCGGAACTGCGACCGGCCGCCCTTTTCCCACCAATCCAGCGAAACTAGAGCGGCACCAATCGCGCCGGCTTCTCCGGAGTAGGGATGCACGACGACGTCCGCGTCCGGAACTTTCGAGCGGATGAAATCCACCTGCGTTTTCACTACCGCCAGATTCTTGTGCGTCCCGCCCTGCAAAATATATTTCTTTCCCACTTGCGCCAGGTTGTTCATGCCGCCCGCATAGATCCACACGTTCAGCGGCAGAATGGAGCAGAGCGCGGCTAGAATTTCCTCCGCCTGCCAGCCCTTGCGTTGCTGGTTGACGATGTCGCTCTGCAAGAACACGCCGCATCCCATGGAAAGCTGCGGCATCGCCTGTGCCAAAAATGCCTTGTCGGCCATTTCGCTGAGCGGAATGCCAAACCGCTCGGCAACGCCCTGCAAGAATGCGCCATTGCCCGATGAGCATTGCGAGTTCAGGCGGAAGTCGCTGACGGTCCCGTTTTTCAGGATCATAATCTTGACGTCAACGCCGCCCACGTCGCAGATGCAATCCGCATCGGGGAAGTAATGCAGTCCGGCCGACGCGTGCGCGATGGTTTCCACCACGCCGCAATCCGCGCCCAAAATTCCCTTCAGCAAATCTTTTCCATAACCTGTTATTCCCAGGCCAAGAATCTCGCCGTCGCCAATTGCCTCTTTCAACTGGCGGAACAAACTCTTGGCATCTTCAATCGGATTGCCTTTGCTGAGTGCGTAGCAGGAAAAGAGCAATTTCTTGTCAGGCCCGAGGCAAACAGCCTTCGCTGTGGTCGAACCGAAATCGCAGCCGACGACCACGCGATCCAGTTTTTTCTTCTCCACCGTAACGTTTGGAGCCGCTGCCAGCGCCGCAGCCGCTTTTGCCTCAATGTTCACAGAAGAAGTGGCGTCCATCTTGGAGTACACGTCGATAAAAGTTTTCAAATTATCGGCGCTGTCGCACAATCCGCCACGGCCCTGCTTCTTCTTGTCCTCGTACTGGCCTTCATTGATCCACCAGTCCAGCTTTTTTGTGCCGAGGTAGACGCCAACCGTAGGTTGCTCGCCAAGCGCCACTTCAATGCAGCCGAGCGCGGCGTAATACAGCGCGTCTTTTGGCACGACGATGAATTCTTCGGGATCTTTGCTGCTGGGCATCTGGATTTTCCGTTCTTCCCAGATGTGCCTAAGGTGCAGCCTCCACGCTTCCTGCAGGCCCTTGAAAAACAAATTCGGTCCGCCAAGCAGCAGAACTTCCGGTGACGGCGTGTTTCCGCGCGTCAGCGTGGCAAGATTTTGATAAACGACTGCCTCAAACAGGGAAGCGATGATCTCATCGACCGTGACACCCGCTTTCAGCAAAGTGTTGGCGTCAGCTTCCGCGAAAATTCCGCACTTGCTGCTGATCTTGTGCAGCGTGTGCCCGGTGTAGCGCATTTCGGAAAGCGCTTCGGGAGCAATCTGCAGTTTGCGCGCGGTTTTTTCAATGAACGTGCCCGTGCCGCCTGAGCAGGCGCTTTGCATCAAAACTTGTTTGCTCTTCGTCGTTCCGTTGCCGTTGAAGAAGATGGTCTTCATATCTTCTCCACCGATTTCGCTGACGAATCTGACGTCAGGATGCAGGCGCTCAACGCTCGCCGCGACCGCCACGACTTCCTGCACAACTTTCGCCCCAACGATTGGCGCGATCAGTCCCGCGCCTGAGCCAGTAAGGAAAATGCGATCGCGCTGCGGCGTGAAATCATGCTGCGCCTCAAGCCGCGCCAGAAATTGCAAAACCTTTTCACCCTGTTTGGTATTGTGCCGCTCGTAGGCCTGGGAAATCACTTCGCCGGACGGGGAGGCGAGCACGTACTTCACCGTCGTGCTTCCCACGTCCAGGCCGCATATCATTGCGCTGCTCGAGCCAGGCGCGAGCTTTGGTGGCATCTTGATTTCCACCATGCCCGGTTCCCGCATGAGCGGCGCGATCTGAACGATATTTCCGTCAGCCATTGAGGGTCCTCGCTGATTCCTATCGCATGTAGCGCCCGCCTTCAGGCGGGCACTCCCAACTCAAACCCATGCTCGCCTGAAGGCGAGCGCTACAAAATCTTGTTGCAGGTGCCCCATCCTTGCGGGTTTTGCAAGGGTGGGGCATTTCGTGCCGACCTTCCACTTATCCCCTGCTACGCCTGACTCTAGACCCGCATTCCCTTACAGGCTGGCAAGGTGCAGCGCGTAATTCGACGCCGTGGACGCGTATCCCATGTGTGGAATGCGATACGTCGCCTTCTTCACTTTGGGATGTTTCTCTTCGATTTGCCGGAGTTTTTCCACTGTCAATCCGGTCTTGGCCATGGCTTCCACAAACTCGGACTGCGAACGCTTTTTCGCTTCCGTCAAAATCATCTGGCAGCGGGACAGCGCATGCACTTCCGCGTCGCCCTTGATCTCGATCGGCGCGTAGAGCAATTCCGGATGACGCCCGAGCACGTTGGCCATTGCTCCCTGTGACATCGTGTTTGGCATGCAGGAATAAGGCGAAAGCTCGCAGGTCATGTTGGCATGCTTGTGAAGATGCGCGTGCAGCGCCTTGCCGATTAGCATGTGTCCTTCGCCGCCGCGCAATTCGTGGTGGAAGAAAGGCGAAGCCAGTTGCTTCAGCTCTTCCTGATCCGGCAATTCGTGCGGCACATTCCCGACTGCCTTGCGGAAGCGGTTATAGGTTCCCACATAAAGTTTTTCCAGGCCGCGAATCATGGCCATCTTCATGCGAATCTTGCGGTCGATGTTCGGCTTGGCCGATAGGCGCCAGAGCGGAGTGTGCAGCAGGTATCCCAGCCACACGGCCACAGGAGGCGGCATTACTTCGGAGCCTTCCGACTCCAGCCAGCGCTTAATGTTGTAGTTGCCGTCGCCTTCATGCGTTTGCAGCCAGAACTCGCCGGTAATTTTCACTTTCGGCTTCACTTGCAGGCGGTCCACTTCAATGGCGTCGAATTTCTTTTTCACCACGCGCAGCGCGTCCGCAAAATAGCCGGACATGAAATGCCAGGCCAGCATGCTGTACTTATTCGTCTTCAGTGGCCGGTTCTGGAAAACTTCGAACAGATAGTCAGCGCTTTCCTGCATCACCTTGTCGGTCTGCCCGGGCGTGACTTCGTACGGACGGGTCAAGTACTCCATGTCCGTAAGAATGTCACCCACAAGGATGGCCCAGACGATGCCGAGACTCAGCGGCATGTTGATCTCGAGCCCGCCGCCCTTTTCGGGAGCCTGGTCGAGCTGGTCCTGCGCGAGCAGGAAGAGGCGGAATTCCTTCAGGCCCATCCCGTCGAGAGCCATCTCGTAAGATTCGTGGTACTGCCCGAAGCGGCAGGGTCCGCACGCGCCGGCCGTCAGAAAGACGTAATCATCGAGCGTCTTCTGCTTGCCGTTGACAGCGACTTCGTTCTTCAGGAAATTCACCAGGCTTCCGGTGGTGAAGATCGTGGGGCAGCATGCGCCCGTGTCGATCAGTTCCTTGCCGGCGTCGAGGTCCGCGCGCGCGATGTTCGGGAGCGGCTTGGCGTTGTAATTCAGATTATTGAACACGCCCTGCACCAGACGCTCATGTTTCCAGGTCAGGCCGCCAAACAAAATCGTGGTTTTGTCGCGCTGTTCTCGCGTGAACGGCCGTGCTTTGTAGGAAGTGTAGTGAGTAACCGCTGTCGCCATAAAAAAATCCTCCTCGCACCCTCAGGTATATCTTTTGTCTATCGCTGAAGAAGGCCCGTGGTTCCCAATTTCTGTGAAAATTCGCGGCGATTCATGGAAACAAAATGACGTAACAGAAGGAATGAGCAGCAGCCAAACTTCGGCTCATGCAAATAGACCAATCCCTGACTCGCACCTTTTTGGAAGTCCATAAGACTCATGACCCAATCTCCATGAGGTCGCGCGTTCAGCGCCGGGCAGGTGGATATCCTGGGGCCAAACCGGACCCCTCGCTTATATCAAAAGACTGTTTTAAAAGCCATACTGTCTTGTAAATGAATTGCCCTTGAGTCAGCACTGGCCGGCCTCACCGCGTGAATCCGCAAAGTCGATGAGGGCCGGCCAAAATGAGGTCCAAATCTTCTAAATTTTTCCTATTCAAAGCTTCGCGCGTCGCCACGAAACCCGGTCGAGGCCTGCTTCCAGAGCCATTTAATAACTCTGGCATCGTTGTAGCAATATGCCAGATTGTGATTGAGCGTTGAAAAACAATGGCGCTGGCAGGCGCCCTTCATATGAGTTAACTGCTTGGAATCGAATTCGTACTGATCGATGTTTCCCCAATTAAAGGTCGACGCATACATGGGAAAGCAGGGAGCGACGGTTCCATCGGTCCGGATGATCACATTATTTTGGCCGGCCCGGCAGTTCCAGTCCGTAAATTGCATTTCACCTTTTTCGTTCTGCGCAATTCCGGGCATGGTGGATAGCATTTTGGCTTCTTCGCCATTGAGTCCCGTTCCGTCTCCATACCAGCCGTATTTCCGGATGTCGAGGCCCGAGGACATCCGCACAAACGCTTTCATTTCCTGCAAGCGCTGCACGGAATTCACCATCTGGTAGCCGGCCTTGTTCTTCTCGATAAGCCAATCCACCAGTTCGTCAACGGCGCGCCAATCCTGCGGGCGAATGTAGGTGGGATTGTCGCTTAAATGCTTGAAATGTTCGTCCTGCTCGATCATCGGTGTTTCATTGATGTGATAGTCGGTGGCCAGACGGTGTTCATGCGCGAATTCGGTAATTTTTTTCACGTCTTCATGATTGTTCCGGCAAATATTCATGTTAAAGAACACCATGTATCCATACACATATTGTTTGCGGATCAAATATTCCAGATTTTGCTGCACGGGTACGACGGCTTTTGGCAGGCTGGGCTTTTCATCCCAGGCGTCAACCGCGAAATTGAAAATGGCAGCCCCCGCGTCAGCCAACCTGTCTGTCACTTCCGGACGGAGCAGCCGCCCATTTGTTCCAATGTAAATCCAGAATCCTTTCTTTGCCGCGTAGTTAACCACCTTGTGTGCGAAGTCAGGACGCAGAAGCGGCTCTCCACCCATCAAAGCAAGCACGCGGCAACCGTGATCGTGCAGCCAGTCGATGGAACGCCGCGCGACGTCCTCCGTCATCCCTTTTACTTTGTTATTAAATGCCCAGCAATACCAGCAATCCAGATTGCATTTGTATTCCACAAAAAGATAGGACGTGATGGGATGAAAATCGCCCGGAAGCACTCTCGATTTGACATAAGGGACCAGCCACCCGTTCATCGCGCGGAGGATGTGCTTGCCGCTCCACTTCCGTTCGGGAGGCGG
>DATAPT010000151.1:0-5043 GCA_036265065.1 Candidatus Acidiferrales bacterium
CCGTCCAGAATGCCACCCTGAAACACGAGCCGTTGGAAGATTGTCCAAGGTGCGGCGAAAAACATCGCGGGGCGCCAGATCTTGTATCCTCGAGCGAACATATCTTCGGCAGCCAACGTCGTCATCGCTTCAAGCTTCGCGCTGTGCTCGGCAAGAGAACGAATGGTGTAATGAAACATGTGGCCCTCGATTTTGCCCGGCAACCCTTCCATGTGAACACGTTCGTGAATGGCACCGACAAATTTTCCCTTGTCGCGGCAAAATAGGACCAATCTAGGTTCCGGATACCACCCGGAATGGCGGATCCATCCGCCCAAATAATTTGTCAGCCGCAATATTTCATAACCATTTTTTTCAGGGGCCTTTTCTTTCCAGGCAAGCAAGGAGGCGCACAGTTCGGGACTTAATTCTTCATCGCAGTCCAGGGAAAGAATCCAGTCGTGAGATGCGAGGGAAGTGGCGTAATTTTTTTGTTCGGCAAAGCTGTCCAGTTTACGGGAGTAGACGCGGGCGCCGAAGGATTGCGCAATTTCAATAGTGCGGTCGGTGGAGCCGGAATCCACCAGAATGATTTCGTCGGCAATGCCCGCGAGAGAGGCGAGCGCGCGCGGCAAGTCCGCTTCTTCATTGTAGGAAATCAAGGTGGCAGTCAGTGGTGGCATCGGAAATCCAATCGGTAACGGTAACACGAAATGCGGCGGGTGTAAGCTGTTACGGAAAAAGTCGGTTGGACGTGGGGCCTAGTAGCACAGGCACTCCTGCCTGTGCGGGTTTTGCTCGAGTTAACAAGAGCGCACAGGCAGGAGTGCCTGTGCTACATGATTTTTTCCGCAACCTGGTAGGCCTGTTGCGCTCCACGACTGCAACTTTGGAAGCAAAAGATTTGCTGTAGCCTGCCTCTTCAGAGGCGGGGGTTTAGATGAAGTGTCATTTAAGTCCCCGCGTCTGAAGAGGCGGGCTACAGCAGTTGATCGAATTAGCGCAAAAGAAGTGAGGATTCGCGGGTTCAAAGAGATCAAATTATTTTTGTTGCATGCGTGGGGGCAAGCTTGGGAGTCACACTCACAAGAATCACGGAAGTGCCGATGCGGAATTCGGAGAGGTGCTTCAGCTCGGCCACGCGGACGCGTTCATCGGCAAAATAAGTGCCGTTGGTCGAATCCATATCGCGTAAACGGATTACGTCACCCTTAATTTCAATGGAGCAGTGCCAGCGCGAAATTTCTTTGTCGTTTATGACGATGTCCGCGTCGGCCCTGCCCAAAACGACGCGAGGTTTTTCGACGGGATAGACGAGGCCGCGCGAAGGTCCGGCAATCACGGAAAGCGCAATGGCCTTTCCCGTGGGCAATTGCAGGGAACTCGGCTCGTTTGTCCCGGCGCCAGCCAGCCATGGCGCGCCGGCACTGCGTGCGAATCCGGGGAGAGGTGTAAGGATTTGAGTCGCATCAGGGCTGGGCGGCACTTCGACGACAGTGCTTTTTCCGCACTTGCCACACTGAAATTGCACGCGCGGCAGACCAACCAGTTGTTTGTCTGGAAGAGAATGCTGAGCGCCACAACTGGAGCAAGCGGCTTTCATAAGTTTTGCGGTTGCGAACTCCGTTCATATGCATGACAGGCTGTTCGCCCACAGGCGGCCTCTGCCTTGTTTGCAGCGAAAACCCCTGTCTAGAACAAGGTCCTTACGCGTTAATTTAACATGGGTAGCGCAAGGGCCAAGCGAACTTCAGGGCGCGTGTTTCGGCTTGTGAACTAGACGCGTAAGCCACTTGTAACGAATGAGTTATCGCTGACACGAGGGAACAGAAACCCCGGGATTGTCGATGTTCAGACTGGCCTTTGCGTTATTTTGTCTGGCAAGCAAGATGGGGCGAATTTTTCCTATTGTACAAAACCGACATTGGGGACGGGAGTTGGCTCGGGGACTTCTTTGATCGGTCCGAATTGTTTTTCGTAGCGCCTGATATTTTCTTCCAGGGCGTGCAAAATGCGTTTCGCGTGCCCCGGGCTGACGATGACGCTCGAAACCAATTTGCCTTGCGGCACGTTGGGAAAAACATAAATGAAGTGCACGGTGAATTCTTCCGCCGTGTGATGAAACATCACCAGATTTGAAAATTGTCCGACCAACTCTTTTTCGTCGGCCTTGATCTGAACCTGGACCTGATCGCTACCCGTTTGCGCCATGGGTTCCTCCGTTCGCAGGGATCGTTCCCCGCGAATCGTTCCAATCCCGACACTACCATACTCCACGTGAAGACTGCATGGCCAACCCGCACAAAAATTTCGAAAATTTAGAATGATGAGGAAGACGGCTCCGCGTAAAAACACGGTTGATGAAATCCTGGGCACATGAGGGACGCAATTGAATTGACGGGCGTTATGCTTAATGCTAGTTTATAGAAGATATTTATCTAGGTTAACTATGTCTTTGTTTCCTTCATCTCCCGCTTCGCTTGACCCGATAGCTGAAACGAGCAGCGCAAACGCAGCATCCGCAGCGACGCAAGCAAGCCTTTCTCCCCGCGCAGGATCGCCATCGCTTCCGGAGTCCTATCGCAGCATTCCCATACTGGCCAACGCTTCCTTTTTCCGAAAAATGTTTGCGTTTGCGGGCCCTGGATATCTGGTGGCTGTCGGCTACATGGATCCGGGAAACTGGGCGACGGACCTGGGCGGCGGCTCGCGTTACGGTTACACGCTTCTAAGCGCTGTACTGATTTCCAGCTTGATGGCCATTTTTCTGCAGGCCCTTTCTGCAAAGCTCGGAATTGCCACCGGCCGTGATCTGGCGCAGGCCTGCCGCGAGCATTATTCGCCGAGAACGACGGCGGTGCTTTGGGTGTTCTGCGAAATTGCGATTGCGGCTTGCGATCTGGCGGAGGTGTTGGGCTCCGCAGTGGCGCTGAAACTTTTATTCGGCTTGCCGCTGCTTGCCGGAGTGTTGCTGACAGGGTTTGATGTGCTGCTCGTCCTGGCATTGCAGGGGCGGGGCTTTCGCGTCTTGGAGACGCTGGTCATAGCGCTGATCATGACGATCGGCGCTTGCTTCGCGTACGAAATATTTTTTGCGCGCCCTTTGTGGATCGAAGCGGCGCGAGGATTTCTTCCGACAATCCAGATACTGAAAGACCGACAGATGCTGTATCTGGCGATTGGAATTCTGGGCGCCACGGTGATGCCGCACAATTTGTATCTGCATTCGAGCATCGTGCAAACGCGAGCATTTAATTTAACGCCGGAAGGGAAGCGCGAGGCGGTGCGCTTTGCCACGCTCGATTCCACGATCGCGCTTGGTTTATCTCTGTTCATCAACGCGGCCATACTTGTTTTGGGCGCGGCGGCGTTTCACGTGCGCGGGATGAACGACGTGGCGGACATCAGCCAGGCGTACCAGTTGCTGACGCCGGTGCTTGGCGTAAGCCTCGCCAGCGTATTGTTCGCGACGGCCTTGCTTTGCTCCGGACAAAATTCGACTCTCACCGGAACGCTGGCCGGACAGATTTGCATGGAAGGCTTCCTGCACTGGAAAGTCAGCCCGTGGCTGCGGCGGTTAATCACACGGTCGATGGCCATTATTCCCGCGGCGCTCGTTATCGGGATTATGGGCGAGAGTCACACGACTTCATTGCTTATTTTGAGCCAGGTGGTTTTGAGTTTTCAGTTGCCCTTTGCAGTCGTGCCATTGATCCAATTCACCAGCGACCGCTCTAAAATGGGCGAGTTTACGAACGGCACGTTCACGACGATTTTTGGCTGGTTTTTGGCCGCAGCCATCATTGTGCTGAACGCGGCGCTCTTGTGGCTGACGTTTGGCGGGAAACTGTAAATTTACATTTCAAATCTTTCCGTTATTCCTGCGAATATTTCAGTTGTGCTCCAATTTACATTGCAAGTCGCCCACTTCGTCCCGAAGAACATGGGACGAAGTGGCCTCTACGAAACCGGAATGCATTTGATTTGGTAGAGGCCGTCCGATTTTTGGACGGGCGACTTTTTCGCGGCATGGCGGAGTAAAATGCCGAGCTATTTAAAATTGCGGGGGATGACCTAGACAATACAATCGATGTAGCTGACGTAGCCGAGCACAATTTGCGTAAATACGATAAGCTTCAAAAGCTAGCTTGCTTGTAAGTGTATGTGGGTAATGTCTTTATTTGCCGCAATTGGTGTTCGAAGGTTTAGCAGGTGAAATAAGCTCTGCGTTGTGGCAAGATTTTTAAAGTCTTGCAAATCTCGGTCTAAATGGAGACTTCGGAATGGGTGGATTCAATAAGGGAACTTCCAAGTGGCTGGCTCGCGCTACGGGCGCTTGCCTCGTGTTGGGAATGTTTGTATCCGTTGGTGGGCGCGTCCTCGCGCAAGATACCCCGCCAGCGCCCTGGGTTGCGCCAGACGATGCAAAGAAGGTGAAAAATCCAGTGCCTTCCACTCCGGAAGCATTGGCCGCCGCGCAGGATTTGTTCACGGACAACTGTGTGCTGTGCCACGGCGAAAAGGGAATGGGAGACGGCCCCGGTGCTAAGGCCATCAAGGTGAAGCCGGCGAACTTCACGGACTCGAAAATGATGGCTGCCGAGACCGACGGGGGGCTGTATTGGAAAATGACGAACGGTCGCGGCCCCATGCCTTCCTGGAAAGATACGTTGACGGACAAGGAACGCTGGGAACTGGTGGATTACATTCGCAAGCTGGGCAAGGATGCAGCGAAGAAGTAAATATTGAGCTAAAAGAAATTAGGGCGCGGCACGCGGAATTTTAACAAATCGCAGCCGCGCCTTTATTTTTCTCCCCTACTTCACTGCTTCCAGTGCCTGCTTCACTTCCTTCAAATCAGGGATGGACGGATAATCGTAATTCTTGAACCAGGCAATTTTTCCGGCCTTGTCGACGATGGCCACGGATCGTCCTGCAACTCCTCTATCCGGCATATAGACGCCAAACATTTGGGCCACGGCCCCCTTGGGATGAAAATCGGCGAGGAGGGGATAGGTGATGCCCATCTTTTCGGCGAACGCCTGATGCGTCCACACACTATCC
>DATAPT010000152.1:0-3022 GCA_036265065.1 Candidatus Acidiferrales bacterium
TTTAAATTCGTTCTGAAGTGTTGTGGCATTTCCTTCCAATTTTAAACAGCCATGTATCGCAGAATGGCGGAGCTGTTTTTTGAATGACCGCGGCCACTCCTGCCGATGGAAGATCTCGGTGTCGGATACATGGACTGACCGGAAACTGCCTCTGGCGTCGATGCAAAAACAAGCATCCGCAAAAGCCCCATGAATTCAGATCATTGGCAAGAAGGCATTTCCGGATTCCTTCCTCTTTATCCGGGAAAGTAAACGAACGATCGTAGCCACCGTTTGAATTGACACAGCCGTTTTGTTGCACGCCCGCAGTAAGCCAAATCGAATTTCGATCTCGCCTGCAAACCGAAGGTGCAAAAATGGGATCCAATATTCGTGAAATCGTTCGTCGTGTAGGTTTTCGCGCCTTGATGCTCGTGGACATCGCGCTGCTCGCGGCGTCGCTCGGTCTGGCGGCGCTCCTGAGAACGGGCTCGTGGAATTGGTCGACGATTGCTCAGTTTCTCGCGAGCAAGGTCAGCCTTGCAAGTTTTGCGTTATTCGCGATCGCCGTTGTTATCTGCCACAGTATTTTCTTATTGTGCAATCTGTATGAATCCAAGCGACTGTCGACCAAGACCGGGGAGGTGGCCGACATCCTGCGCGCCGTGACGATTTGCGCGCTGTTTCTTTGGTTCGGCGCCAGAGCGCTTTCGATTGCACATTTGCAGGCCCACTTCCTGATCTCGTTTTGGGCGATTGCATGTTTACTGATCATTGAAACGCGCATGTTGGTTCGATATCTCCTTACTGGCATTCGCAAGCGCGGACGCAACGTCCATCACATTTTGGTTCTCGGCACGAACGCGCGCGCCGTTGAGTTCGGTAGAAAAATCGAAGCAATGCCGGAACGCGGTTATCGCCTTCTGGGATTTGTGGACGATGTATGGCCCGGCTTCGGTGAATTCAAGGAGTCCGGGTTCACGCTGGCCTGCACAAACGACGGGATCACGGAATTTCTCAGAAAAAATGTGGTGGACGAAATCGCCATCTTTCTTCCTTTGCGTTCCTTCTACGAACGCGCGGCCGATGTGGCCCGGCTCGCTAAGCAATACGGCATTCTCGTGCGCCTGGATACTGACGTCTTCAATTTGAGATTCGCACACGCTCGTACCGACGCGACGGGCGGAAGCTCGCAAATCATTTCCAGTGGAAGGGTGATCGCCGGCTGGCAACTTCTTTTCAAGCGCGGAATCGATATTCTGGGCTCGCTCGCCTTGCTGATTATCCTCTCGCCGTTGTTTGTGATCGTGGCTGCATGGATCAAACTGACTTCGCCCGATGGACCGGTGTTCTTTTCTCAAAAGCGGGTGGGCATCAACAAGCGGCAGTTCATGATGTTCAAATTCCGGACCATGGTTCCGGACGCGGAAAATATTCAGGAAAAATTTGCGCATTTGAACGAAATGTCCGGGCCCGTATTCAAGATCACGAATGACCCGCGAATCACCCCGATTGGTCACATTCTTCGCAAGACCAGCATCGATGAACTGCCTCAACTTTTTAACGTGCTCGCCGGAGATATGAGCCTGGTCGGCCCGAGGGCAATGTCGCTGCGTGATTACCAGCTCTTCAATGAGGATTGGCAGAGACGCCGCTTCAGTGTCGCTCCGGGGATCACTTGCCTCTGGCAAGTCCACGGGCGCAATACGATCCCGTTCGATCAGTGGATGGTTCTGGATATGCAGTACATCGATGCTTGGTCGCTGTGGCTGGACATAAAAATTCTTGCTCTGACGGTTCCAGCTGTTTTCAAGGGTTTTGGCGCGGGCTGAATCTCCGTTCGAAATAAAACTTAACTCAAGTCGGTGCAAATCGAAGGAGCATTCAAATGACGGTCAACGAAAGCACGGGACCTGCGCCAGGGTTCGATGGCGGGGCAGTTGGAAATCCGGCCATTCATTGCCTGACGGACACGGGACTAAGTAATTCCAGCGCGGCCCCTTCACCACGGCTTGCAGGGCCACGGGATGGGAATTTCCCTACTATTCGATATGCGAAGGTTCAGGAATTTCGGAAGAGCAATGCGCCACGGCCGGCGTCCCAGCAAGGGTTCCCGTCTGAACGGCCATTGCCAAGCTTCCAGGTTTTGGGCAATCGAGTGCACGCGATCCAAATGTCGGACGCCGTGGAACGAATGTGCTGCTGGATTGACGAAGCTCAGTCCAAGACGCGTTATGTAGCGGTCACGGGAATGCACGGCATTGCGGAATCGATGCAAAACAGCGAATTTCGCCAGATTCTGAATACCGCGGGCTTGGTTGTGCCCGATGGCATGCCACTCGTTTGGCTCGGCCGTCTCCATGGATTTCCGTTGCGGCAAAGAGTATGCGGACCCGAGTTAATGGAGAGCTTTTGCCAGAGGACGGGAAGCACATACCGGCATTTCTTTTTTGGCGGAACGGATGGAGTGGCGGAAAAGCTGGCAAAAACACTTCGCGGAAAATATGGGATTGTTGTTGCCGGGACTTACACACCTCCTTTTCGCGCACTCAACGACGAAGAAGAAAAGGAACTCAACGCAATTGTGAAGGATACCGCACCGGATATTCTCTGGGTCGGGCTGAGCACTCCCAAGCACGAAAAGTGGATGTACGAACACCGTCACAGGCTAAAGGTTGCAGTCATGCTGGGAGTGGGAGCGGCGTTTGACATGAATTCCGGTGGTAAGCGGCGGGCGCCCGAGTGGATGCGCTCGAATGGCCTGGAATGGCTTTTTCGGCTGATCTCCGAACCGCGTCGACTGTGGAAACGGTATTTGATCACCATTCCCCGGGCGGTATGGTTTGTTTGCCTCGAACTTCTTCGATTCCCGAAATTGCCGTCCGCGGCTCGCTAGGGTCAAATTAACGTGCTTTCGAAACTAAAGCCCATGCAGTCTCTGCTGCGTAGCACGTTGGCCCGCAACACGGGTTGGATGTTGCTTGGCCAGGGGCTACGGCTGGTTATTCAGGCGCTGTACTTTACAACGATTGCCCGGTCGCTG
>DATAPT010000153.1:0-3218 GCA_036265065.1 Candidatus Acidiferrales bacterium
GGTGAAATCTTCGAGCCGTTTTCCGCAGGCGTCGCAATAAAAGACGATGATGGGCACACCCCAGAAACGCTGGCGCGAAACGCACCAATCGGGGCGCTTCTCCACCATTTCGTAAATGCGTTCCTCGCCCCAAGCAGGAATCCATTTCACACCTTCCACTTCGTCAAGGGCTTCCTGGCGAAATGTTTTATCGCGACCGGGGACGATGGCGTCCATCTTGATAAACCACTGCTCGGTGGCGCGAAAAATCACGGGATTGTGGCAACGCCAGCAATGCGGATAAGTATGTTTGTATTCGTGGTGGCCTAGCAGCGCGCCGCAGTCGCGCAGCAGTTTGACGATGATGGGGTTGGCTTCAAAAACATTTTTGCCCTTGTACTCGGGCCAACCTTCCAGATAAACGCCGCGGTCATCGAGCGGAGCGTAAGTTTCCAATCCATATTTCTGGCCAGAATAAAAGTCATCGGCGCCGTGACCAGGAGCGGTGTGCACGATGCCGCTGCCCTGATCGAGGGTGACGTAGTCGGCTAAAATGCCAGGGACCTGGAGAGGCAGAAAGGGATGCTGAAATTTGCGGCCTTCGAATTCGCTGCCTTTGAATGTTTCGCGGATACGGGCTTCCTTAATATCGCATTCGGATTGGAGTGCAGCGATACGGTCGACGGCAAGGAGGAGAGCGCCTCTTTCGGTGTCGACGACTGCATAGTCGTAGTCGGGATGAAAAGCCAATGCGCGGTTATGGGGCAGCGTCCAAGGAGTTGTGGTCCAGATGACGGCGCTAACTTCGTTGCCGGGATTCTGGCCATCGGCGATGCCGAATTTCACCCACACGGATGGGCTGGTGTGATCTTCGTACTCGACTTCGGCTTCCGCTAATGCGGTGCAGTCGTGGAGGCACCAGTAGACCGGCTTGCGCCCGCGATAGACGTAACCTTTTTCCATGAACTCCAGAAAAGCGCCGGCGATGGTGGCTTCATAGTCAAAATTCATGGTGAGGTACGGATCATTCCAACGGCCGAAGACGCCGAGACGCTTGAAATCGCGCTTGTGCTGCTCGACGTAGCGATTCGCGAATTCACGGCAAAGCTTACGAAATTCGGGTGCGGAAACCTTGGCCTTACCGCCCAACTCTTTTTCGACTTGTGTCTCAATGGGCAAACCGTGGCAATCCCAGCCAGGGACGTAAGGCGCGTAGTGGCCGGCCATGCTTTCGGATTTGACGATCATGTCTTTGAGAATTTTGTTGAGACCGGTGCCGAGGTGGATGGTTCCGGTGGGATAAGGAGGGCCATCGTGCAAGACAAAAAGGGGCTTGCCCTTGCGAGTCTCCAGAATTTTTTCGTAGAGATGGGCGTCCTCCCAGGCAGCAAGCTGTTTCGGCTCGTTCTGCGGCAAGCTGGCTTTCATGGGGAAATCGGTCTTGGGCAGGTTAAGAGTTTTCTTTAATTCCAGTGGTTCGGCCATGAGCTGAGAAATGGAAAGTCCCCTTTTTGTCGCTAGCGATCATCTATAGCGCAGGATAAATTCATCCCGGTCGCGGCCAGCGCGATAAATCCCTGTTTTCCCCGCATTTATACCGGTCGTGTTTCTGGAGAGAGGTATATGACGGGAAACATCGGAAAGCTGATTAAATGAGTATGTTACAATGAATAGCAGTCGATGTCAGCCGCGTGGGTCGCGCAACCTTTCCCGGGGAGCGCGAATCATATCCGGCTAGCACGCTTAATCCGCAATAGCTGCGTCTAAACCGAGGGAAGACGGTGCCGGGTAGAATGATCAATCTCTTGCCGACTCAGCCTCAGCCACCCAAGGCCAATGAAGCCAGCGCAGGTCCCACGATTCCGCTGCCCCGATTCGGGACTCCCACCAAGTTTGTGACCGATGGTTTCTGGGGAAACCTCAAACAATTTCTGACGGAACGTCCGGTGAAAATTAGCGGGGATGTTCACTCTCCGCTGATGCCCGAAAATTACGGTGACGGATTTAAAGAGAATTTGAAGGCGGTGCTTAAGGGCGGGCCGGTTCCAAAAGGCGCATCGAATAGTCGACTGGAAGTAGCTTGGGGAGCGGGGTTCGGCGGGTTCGGGGACCGCATCAAGGAATTGTTTTTCCCGGTCAAGCAGGCTCCCGCGCAGTGGACCAGCAAGCCGGTCAAGGTCAAGGATATTTGGTCGAAGGACGAGACTTTTGGGTGGACGCAGGCAATTTCGATCGGGCTGCACGTCGGGATAATTACTCTTCTAGTTGTTCCTCTCTTTACGCATATTTTGCCGAGCTCTCAAGCAAAAAACAAAGCATTTGATTCAACCCCGTTGGATATTTCGCCATACATAGCCAAGTTGCCTGCCGGTACGAAGAAGGCTGGTGGCGGTGGTGGCGGTGGCGACCGATCCATTACGCCGCCTACGAAGGGCCAGGCTCCGAAATTCGCGTATACGCAATTTACGCCGCCTGAGGTGACGATCAAGAATCTCGCTCCTAAGTTGCCGATGGATCCGACACTACTGGGGCCGCCGGAACTGAAGATTGCGAATCCCCCACTTCCGAATGTGGGCGATCCGATGGCGGGCGCGGTAACAATGTCGGGCGGGCCAGGCGGTGGCGGCGGTGTCGGCGTAGGCACGAGCGGAGGTATAGGGAGCGGTTCCGGCGCGGGGTTGGGGCCTGGCGAAACGGCAGGTACGGGTGGAGGCGCTTTCCGTGCGGGAGTGAACGGAGTGGGCTCGCCGCAATGTATTTACTGCCCACAACCGGAATATTCGGATGAGGCTCGCAAAGCGAAATATCAGGGGACTGTGTTGCTGGATGTGACGGTAACAGCGGACGGGCGTGTTATTAATCCCATCGTGATTAAAGGGCCTGGACTGGGCCTGGAAGAAAAAGCGCTGGCGCAGGTGCGGAATTGGAAAATGCGGGCGGCTTTGGGGCCCGGCGGCAAAGCTGTCGCTTGCCGGGTACAGATCGAAGTAACTTTCCACCTTTACTAAAAGTCGACTCATAGCAGCGCTTCGCGCGAGGGCGGGAATGCCAATTTCCTGATTGGCGTCGGACCCGTCTTGTCGGTGAGACCCTTCACTAAAGCAACACAAAAGATGTTCGGTGCGTCGGCGGGACCCCAATCTGTTACGATTTGCGAATGATGAAAACGCGAACGGCCTCAGTGGCCGTGTTGTTGTTTGGCTCCTCGTTTATGGGGGCGAGTTCATTTGCGCAAACGG
>DATAPT010000154.1:0-3424 GCA_036265065.1 Candidatus Acidiferrales bacterium
CTGGCCGAGCACGCTTATCTGTACGCGATTCCGTATCACATGTATCTTCGCTATCGAATCCGGCGCTACGGATTCCACGGCATTTCCCATCGCTACATGGCATACCGCTACCGCATCATTCGTAATTTGACGCGCGAGCAGACCAACATCATCAGCCTGCATCTCGGGAACGGCTGCTCGGCGGCGGCCATTCGCGGCGGAAAATCGGTGGATACTTCGATGGGCATGACTCCCCTCGAAGGCCTGGTGATGGGCACGCGTTCGGGCGATCTGGATCCCGCAGTGCTCGGATTTATTGCCGCGAAGGAAGGCATTTCCATTCATGAAGTAGAAACCATGTTGAATAAGCACTCCGGCCTGCTGGGAATTTCCGGTCTCACGCACGACATGCGCGTTCTGCAGCAGCAGGTGAGTGAGCACAATGACCGCCGCGCCAAGCTGGCCATCGAAATGTTCTGCTACCGGGCGCGAAAATATATCGGAGCGTTTCTCGCCGCGATGGGCGGGGCGGACGCCATTGTGTTTACCGGCGGCATCGGCGAAAGATCGCCCTTTGTGCGCGCAGGAATTTGCGAAGGCCTGGAGTGGGCCGGATTATCGCTCGATAAGGAAAAGAATGAGAAAACCGTGGGCGTGGAAGGCGCAATTACCTGCGATCAATCACGACTGTCTGCCTACGTCATTCCCACGGATGAAGAATTACTGATCGCGAGAGATACCGCGCGCTGCATCCTCGGCGAAAAAGATCTGCAATAAATAATTTGCCGCTGAAAAAATAGAAAATTAAAGTCGGCGCCAAGACGAACCCGATTTTTGCCCAAAATTAAGTTTCAGAAATCCCTAACCTGGCCTTCTCATCACAGGAACTGGGTTCCGCCACCCCCGGTGCTCAGACGGTGCATCATAGCAACGTGGCCCAACGGAAATCGCTTCAAAAGCTCAAGGCACAGTGGTCACGAATTAAGTGCGGGCAAACCTGGGACCGCCAATCTCCCTATTTGCGTCTGCCAGCGCCAATCGGGAGATTGGCGGTCCCAGGAAACAAACAATCCCGTGAGAAATGTCGGCTACTTCTTGGATGGCGTGCCCGAACCAGCGCCCGGCGCGGCATTTTGCGCGGCGATATTGACCTCTTCGCCTTGCTCCAGCGCGTCCGGAGGATTAATCACGATGCGATCGCTCGGACCGACTCCGTCGAGAATTTCCAAAGCATTCCCGAAATCGCGCCCGATTGTAATTTTTTTCAGGTTGATGCGATTGTCAGTGCCCACGACAGCTGCCATCGACCCGTCCGGGCGAAATAATATCGCGTTGATTGGCAGGGAAATACGCTGCGCAACGACCTTCACATCGAAATGAACTTCCGCATAGGCGCCGGGCAAAAGCGTCCCCGATGGATTTGGCACATCCACTTCCGTGAGCAACGTTCGAGTTCCCGGATCGATGGAATTCGCGGTACGCACCACTTGGCCGCAAAAATTCTTCTGTGCAAGTTCCGTCAGCCTCAGGCAAGCCTTCAGCCCCGTATGGATCGAGGGAGAGTAAGCTTGCGGCACGGCGACAAAGACGCGCATAGGATCAATCTGCGCGAGATCAAACATTTCTTTGGTGGAGGACCCGCCATTTCCCGCATTGATCAGCATGCCCGGATCGACATTCCTCTGCGTGATGATTCCCGTAAACGGCGCATACACGCGCTTGAACGATTCCAATTCTTCCAGGCGTTTTACGTTGGCATCCGCCGATTGCACCATGGCCTGCTTAGCGGCGAAATCGCCGTTGGCGTTGTCCAGATCCTGTCGCGAAACGGAATCCGTCTTGATCAAATCCTGGTAGCGCGTGGCCGTCAATTTTGAAAGGTTAAGATTCGCCTGCGCGGTGACGAGTTCGGCGCGAGACTGCGCCAGTTGCTGGTCAATTTCTGGCGTATCGATCTCGGCAAGAATTTCGCCCTTCTCCACGTGGCTGCCAATATCCTTGTACCACTTTTTCAAGTAGCCGTTGGTTCGCGCATAGATCGGAGACTCGACATTGGGTTTGAGAGAACCGGGAAGCACCATTTCGGAATTTGTATCAATTGGCGTCCCGTGAATTACCGATACAAACGGAACCGCCGTCTGTTCGGTCTGTTGCGCGAGCGCCTTGTGTTCGCTCATGCGCTGCGAGACGGCATAAATTCCGAGAATCGCGAAAATAACGAAGACAATCAAAAACCAGCGAAGCAGCGCGCCGGGACCTCTGCCGGTGCCGCCGGGTTCGCCCACGTATTTTGACTCGTCTTGCAACTCGACCTGATTTTCAGACATTCCCGGTTTGCTCCCTGAACTCGTAAGCCCGCTAGTTAATTCCCAACTCCGCGGCACTGGCGCCAACATCGAGGCGTTTGTTTTTGTGAATCAATGAAAATACGCAAGGCACAAAATATAAAGTCGCGAACGTGGCCACAATCAATCCCCCGATGACGGCCCGGCCCAGCGGAGCATTTTGTTCGCCGCCTTCTCCCAGTCCCAGTGAAAGAGGAACCATGCCGATGATCATGGCCACCGCGGTCATGATCACGGGCCGGATGCGCACATATCCTGCCTGCGCGGCTGACTGCGCGGCATTCACTCCCTCATTCATTCTCTCTCGTGCGAAGGAAACCATCAGGATACTGTTCGCCGTGGCCACGCCCATGCACATGATCGTGCCGGTCAAGGATGGCACGCTCAGCGTGGTATGCGTGAGCAGCAAAATCCAGACAATGCCGGCGAGCGCGCCGGGCAGCGCGGTAATAATAATAAAAGGATCGATCCACGATTGAAAATTAATCACGATCAGGAAATAAATTAAAACGATGGCGACGGCCACGCCCGCCGTGAGCCCAGCAAACGAAGAGGTCATGGTAGCGACTTGTCCGCGCCGGAACATCTGCGTGCCGCGAGGAAGCTTGCCTTTAAAATCCGCCAGCACTTTTTGAATATCCGCATCCACGCCGCCCAGGTCGCGCCCTTCCACCGAGGCGTAAACATTCATCATGGGCTGAGCATCGTATTGGCTGAGCAGCGCGGGCTCCGTGTTGACGCTCATGCCCACCATGTTCCCCAAAATTTGCGGCGTCGGATTTGCAACCGAAGAGATGGGAATGTTGTCGAGCGATTGCATGTTGTCGATTTTGTATTGCGGCGCCTGCACGGCCACGTTGTATTCATAGCCGTTCAGTGGGTTGACCCAGAACGACGGAGAAACAGTTGAGCTGGAGCTCAGCGTGAGCAGAACGCTGTTGGCCACATCCGTCGGGCTGAGGCCGACGGATTGCACGCGAGTGCGGTCCAGATTCAGGAAAATTGCTGGAAAAGATCGCAGCTGTTGCACATGCACATCCACCGCGCCGGGAATATGCTGAATTCGATTGGTAATCTGCTCCGCGATCAGAAAATTCGCC